>NZ_JAFMPL010000019.1:0-99807 GCF_019038455.1 Nocardia noduli | reverse complement strand
GTGCGGGGGGACGCGGTCCGGGACGGGGGCCGGGACCGGTCGGCTTCTGGCCCGGGCGGGCCGACGAAGCGGGTCCGGGACGAGCCCCGGACTTGGCATCGGACGCCGTGGCGGATTTCGCCGACAGCGACTCGCGGAGGCGACGGGCGACGGGCGCTTCCACCGTCGAGGACGCCGACTTCACGAACTCGCCCTGCTCCTTGAGCTTCGCGAGTAGTTCCTTACTTGTGACACCGAGTTCTTTGGCCAACTCGTGCACGCGGGCCTTGCCTGCCACTGCTCTCCTCACTGAGAGGTCGAGCAGCTCCGCCGTTTCAGGGGACGGCGGCCCGCACGACCTCGGGTTATCTCCGATGGACGTTCATCGTTGGTACTTCACGGTGTGCTCATGAGTGCTCGTGCCTGTTCTCGAGGTAATGCTCCAGGGCTGAGATATCCAGATTTCCGGACACTCGTAGTGCTCTGCCGAATGCTCGGCGTCGCTCTGCTGCGCGCAGACAAGACGAAAGGGGGTGCAACCAGGCACCCCTCCCGGGCAGTCTGCGCCGCGAATCGGGAACGATCGCGACGATACGGGAACCGTCACCGGCATCCCGATCCTGCGCCACGATCCGCAACAGATCGACGGCCAACTCGCGCTCCCGGCATCCGATACACGTACGCACCGGAGCCGATCGACGCTGGGGCGCCGGGTCGATCTCGATGGTGCGGTCCGGTACGGAAACCGAAGGCTCGCGCTGAACCTGAGACCACTGTACCGCTGTCCCGCTCGGAACACCGAACCCCGCCCCCGCGGAAGTTACCAACATGTCATCCCGGGTGTTCGATTCCCGATCCACCCGATCCGGCGCGGGACTCGCCGGATCGACCGCCGCGCGCCGTGGCGCGCCACCCTCGGTCAACTTCGGTGCGCCTCCGTCCGCACGTTGCCGCCCATGTCAGGGGCGGCGTCGCTGCGGATATCGATCCGCCAGCCGGTGAGCCGGGCGGCCAAGCGGGCGTTCTGCCCCTCCTTGCCGATGGCGAGCGAGAGCTGGAAGTCGGGGACGACCACCCGTGCCGCGCGGGCGTCCGGGTCGACGATAGTGACGGACACCACTTTCGACGGCGACAAGGCGTTGCCGACGAAGGCCGCCGGATCCTCGGCGTAATCGATGATGTCGATCTTCTCGCCCGCCAGTTCGCTCATCACATTGCGCACGCGCTGCCCCATCGGGCCGATGCAGGCGCCCTTGGCATTGACGCCCGACACCGTCGAGCGCACCGCGATCTTGGAGCGATGTCCGGCCTCACGGGCCACCGCGACGATCTCCACCGAGCCGTCGGCGATCTCGGGCACCTCGAGGGCGAACAATCGGCGAACCAGATTCGGATGTGTGCGCGACAGCGTGATCTGCGGCCCGCGCGGGCCACGGGTGACGCCGACGACGTAGCACTTGATCCGGTCGCCGTGCTCGTAGGTCTCCCCCGGCACCTGCTCTGCGGGCGGGATCAACCCTTCCGTGCCGTGCAGCTCGCTGCCGATGCGCACCACCACCGTGCCGCGCGCGTTGGCGCGGGCGTCGCGCTGGACGACACCGCCGACGATATCGCCCTCGTGGGTCGAGAACTCGCCGAAGGATTTCTCGTTCTCCGCGTCCCGCAACCGCTGGAGCACCACCTGGCGCGCCGTGGTCGCCGCGATGCGGCCGAATCCCTCGGGGGTGTCGTCCCATTCGGAGACGACGTTGCCGTCGGCGTCCACCTCGCGCGCCATCACCCTGACCACGCCGGTCTTCTGGTTGATGTCGATGTAGGCGTTGGCCTGGTGGCCCTCGGTGTGGCGATACGCGGTGAGCAGTGCCGACTCGATCGCGGAGATCACCGTCTCGATCGAGATCCCCTTGTCGGCGACAATCGCGCGCAGGGCTTCGATTTCGATGTTCATTCCACGATCCCTTCGGTCGGCGAATCGGACGCTGTTACAGGTACTGCATCGGTACTTCCCGAGATGTCTTCGGCATCCTGGCCCGGCGTCGGTCTGCCGGGCGCTACGCCGCCCGCGAGTTCGAGTTCCCTCGCGCCGGGCGGATTGAATTCCACTTGAACGACCGCTTCGGCGATATCGGCCAGTGGCACCGTCACCCGGTGCGGTTTATGTCTACCGCCCAACACGAGCGCCACCGAATCGCCGTCCAGCGCGCCGACCCTCGCGTCGAACCGGGCGTGTCCCCCCGGATCCGGAGGTTCCGCGCCGGGACGCAAGGTTATCCGTACTTTGCGGCCGCGCGCACGTCGCCAGTGCCGGTCCGCCGTGAGCGGACGGTCGATCCCCGGTGAGGTGACCTCGAGCAGATACGGCGTCTCGCCGAAATCGCCCGCCTCGTCGAGCAGCTCCGACAGATCGCGGCTCAGGGTGGCGATGGTGTCGAGATCCGAAGCCGCGTCGCTGTCCACGACGACCGTCACCCGAGCCTGCGCGTCCGCGTGCTTGCCCACCGTCGAGAGATCGACGCCCTCGAGATCGAATCCTCGGCGCTCGACGAGTCCAGCTATCAGCTGGCTCACCCTTTCGTCGGTCGGCATCGGCATGGTGGGGCGGCTCCTGGTTCAGTTGTGACGCGAGCTTCGGATTTCTTCGAGCGCTGTGTACCGGTAACGAAGTGCGGACGGTCCCCGACAGCAAATCTCGTCTACCGAAGGTCTAGCGTAACGCGCCCAGAGAGTGTAAAGGACCAGCGGCCTGTGGCAAGTTTGCCGGGTATGCCGCTTCGGAAGCGGGCCGAAACTCCGGCCGCGCCCCGGTCGGAGTCACCCCGCGAATCTGGCACGATGGTGCCGTGCCCATCCGCCACCCCGCCTCCACGCGCGACGAGCGTATCCCCGGCTCGCCCGCCGATCGGCCCGACGCCCGCCCGGACCGGAACATGTTCGGTGCGAACGTGTTCGGCGGCCCGAGCGCGGGCAGCGGTGCGACGGTCGATCGTCGCACCGCGTTGCGGCTCGCGGGCGGCGCGACGGCGGGAGTCCTGACACTCGGCGCGGCGACGGGATGTTCGGACGAACCGGTCTATCTCCCCGATCCGCTTGCCGCGCAGGAAGCCGCGGCCAGGGCCGACGCCGCCGCCGCGAGCGCCGCCATCGCGCTCGCGCCGCAACAGCAGGCGGCGCTGAACACGATCTCGGCGCAGCGCACCGAACACGCGGATGCCCTGCGCACCGAGATCGACCGGGTCATCGGTGTCTACGGCGACGGAACCACCCCCGTGCACCGCACCCGCGAACCGAATTCGCCCGCCGCGGGCGCGAGTCCGGCTCCCGCCGTCCCCGGTAGCGCCGTACCGCCCACCGTTCCACCCACCGTCGAGCAGTTGCGCGAACAACTGACCCGCTCGCAGCGATCGAGCGCGGACCTGGCTCGCACCCAATCGGGATATCGCGCGGGCCTGCTCGCCTCCATCAGCGCGGCCTGCGCGGCCCAGACGGGAGTCCTGCTGGCATGACCGACGCCGAACGCCGTGCCGTCCTCGACGCACTCGCCGCCGAGTACGCGGCGGTGTACGCCTACGGGGTGATCGCCGCGTACGCCTCGCCCGAGCGGACCCGCCTGGTGGCCGAGAACACCGCCGCGCATCGCGCCCGCCGCGACGCGACCGTGCGGGCGCTGGAAGCGGCGGGGGTCACCGCGCCCGCCGCCGACGCCGCGTACACCACCCCGTTCCCGGTGGACGACCCGATACCCGCCGCCCGGCTCGCCGTCACCGTGGAGAACGACACCGCCGTCGCTTGGCGCGCGGTCGTCGAGCACGCCGCGACCGAATCGGTCCGGGGCACCGGGATCGATGCTCTCACCGAGAGCGCGCTGAGACTGGCGACCTGGCAGGCGATCCTCGGTACCAACCCTCCGACCGCCGCCTTCCCCGGTCGCGCCTGACCGACGAGATACCAGGCGCCGGTCCGACCGGCGCCGATCCTGCGACCGTCGCCTTTCTCGGACCGCATCCGACCACGCGGACCCCGAGACGCCGCTCGGTGGCAGACGCCGAGCCTCGAATTCGAGCGTTCCGCACGACGGTTCCGACCCGCACGGTCGGCCCCGGTTCTCCCGGGCTACTCTTTCCGACACCCCGGCGCGCAAGTCTCCAGCGCGGACTGTCGATGCGCCGGATCACGCGGCCGTCCCGAGCGCGGGCCGCACCGAACAGTTCTTCGTTATCGTGCCGCAACCACCCAAAGGGATTGCCGGAGGACAGGATTCATGACCCGTTCCGCACGACTCATCTGCGTTCTTCTCGTCATCGTCGCGGCCGCCGTCGCCGCCGTCCTGACGGCCGGATCGACCGCGGCCGACAGAGGCGACGCCGAGCGGGAGTCCGGTGACGCCGAGGCGAATCCGAACGCGTCCACCCGCGAGACGCCCGATTCCACCGATCTGGTGGTGGATCTGTACCTGGTCTGACGCGAGTACGACGGATACTCCGTGGCGGTAGGGTCGGGTTCGCTCACCGGCCCTACCGCCACGGATTCGTCAGGGCCGCATCTCGTACGCGCCGTCGTTGGCGACCACCCGGTCCCACACCCGGTCGAAACGTTCCCGGTTCGCGACCGGGGTGCGCAGGGCGCCGACGGCCCATTCCCGCTGCGCCGCGCCCGCCGACGGCTTCCCGTAGAGCGTGGTGGCGTATCCGTTGAAGTCGCGGACCTGGAAGTCGAAGATCTGGTCGAGCACATCGCGATCCAGTCCGATGATCGCGGCCTGCTCCAGAATCAGCTGACCGTAGACGACCAGTGAGAACAGGTGGCCGATGGTCAGCATGAAATCGAGATCCTCGCGCTGCCCCTCGTCCGGCGCGGCCGTGAGCAGCAGGGTGCGCAGCGCCTGCGCCTGCTCGTAGAACCGGGCGACGTTCGGCACGTCGGCGTGCTTCTCGTACACCGGGGTCCAGTCGGCGAACCGGACCTTGCCCGCACCGCGGGCCGGGCCCTGCCGCCAGAAGAATTCCTCGTCGCCCGCTTCCCGCCTGGTGCCGATCTCGGGGTAGTCCGCCGGATCGAACAGGTAGTTGGGCATGAACTTGAGGATCTGACCGACATTCACGTGCACGGTGCCCTCCAGCCGGGGCAGCGTGTTGATCAGCCGGGCGACCTCGGCGAAGTAGGTGTTCTTCTCGAAGCCCTTGGCGGCGAGCACATCCAGCAGCAGGGTCATCACGACCTCGCCCTCGGAGGTCACCTTGGATTTGGTCATCGGGTTGAACAGCAGGTAGCGCCGGTCTTCGAGACTCGCACTGCGGAAGTAGTCGACGGCCCGGTCGCTGAACAGTTTCATCGCGACGATCCGGCTGTAGGCGTCGACGAAATTACCGCGCACGTGCGGGAACCGGGTGACCGGATTGCCGTACAGGATGCGGTTGTTGGCGTGGGTGATGGCCTCGTAGAACGAGTGCTCGACCATGCCGATGCCACCGTGGCAGAGATTGAACTTGCCGACGTTGACCGTGTTCAGGGCCGCGGAGAAAGCCTCGGGGCCGGTGTGCAGCACATCCTCGGCGCGCACCGGGTAATCGGTGAGGCGGAAATTGCTGACATACATCTGGCCGTGCACGACATTGCCGATGAGTTCGTAGTCCTCGTGCCTGCTGTCGGCGGCGAACCAGACGTACCCGTCCGCGCCGTCGATATCGGCCCGGCGTGAGAACACCGAGACCATGCTCGCCACATTGCCGTTGCCGATGTAGTACTTCTCACCGTTGGCGCGGAACAGGATTCCCGCCTCGGCGTCGTCGCTGCCCGGTTCGGTCGGGGTGAGCACCAGGTCGGTGTTGTAGATATCGGCGCCGTGGGTCTGCTCGGACAGGCCGAAGGCCATCACCTGCCCCTCGGCCAGATCCGCCGCCGCCCGTTTCTTGGCGGCTTCGTTGTCGCTCTGCCAGATCGGGCCGAGTCCGAGGATCGTGACTTGCTCCGCGTACCAATACGCGAGCCCGTAGAAGCCGAAGATCTCCGACAGCGCGGCGTTGCGCGCGGCGTCCCAGCGCCGATTCGGATCGCCGTCGGCGTAGGCCGCCGGTGTCAGGAAGGTCGCGAACAACTTCTCCTTCCTGACGAAATCCAGGAATTCCGACACCCACAGCGCGTCCTGGTCATCGGCCAGCAACTGCGCCTTGCCCTTCGACTCGAACCACTCGATGGTGGCCTTCAGCAGTCGCGTGGTCTCGGCGTCGAACTGCTGGGGGTCGTAGGTGGACGGGTTGAACAGCAGGTCGTCGGTACTCGTCATGCCGGTCAACTTACCAGCGAGTAACAGGTGCCTGCCCACGGTCTGCCGGATGTGTGACCTGCGCTTTCACCTTACGCAGCCGTAGGTAGACGCCGGTCGCCGCACCTTCTCACCACCGTGGACGCCCGATGCTGTGCGAAGTCACCACACAGATCCGGACGGCACATCGCGGCCCCCGGTCGTGCCGCACCGGGGGCCGCGACGGTCCGGGAACGGATCAGGCGCGAATCTTCGCGACGACCGCGTCCACGGCGGAATCGGCCGCGATCTCGGTGACCTCTCCGGTGAAGCGGTCGCGCAATTCGACCTTGCCCTCGGCCCAGCCCCGGCCGATGACGAGAATCCACGGCATGCCGAGGAGTTCGGCGTCCTTGAATTTCACGCCGGGCGAGGCCGTGCGGTCGTCGAAGAGCACGTCGAGCCCGCGGGCGTGCAGACCCGCGACGACCTGTTCCGCGCCCGTGCGCGCCGCGTCGTCCTTGTTGGCGATGACGACGTGCACGTCGAACGGGGCGACCTCGGACGGCCAGCGCAGGCCCTTGTCGTCGTGCTGCTGTTCGGCGATCACCGCGACCATGCGCGAGACGCCGATGCCGTAGGAACCCATGGTCAGCCGTACCGGCTTACCGTTCTCGCCGAGCACGTCGACCTCGAAGGCATCGGTGTACTTGTTGCCGAGTTGGAAGATGTGCC
Organism: Nocardia noduli; assembly: GCF_019038455.1. Taxonomy (NCBI): domain Bacteria; kingdom Bacillati; phylum Actinomycetota; class Actinomycetes; order Mycobacteriales; family Nocardiaceae; genus Nocardia; species Nocardia noduli. Next base: position 92,855 of record NZ_JAFMPL010000019.1, on the reverse strand, counting down.
CGATCTCGATGCCGCGCGCGGACACGAGGGTGCCTTGCCCGTCCGGCGACGGGTCGCCGTCGCGGACCTCGGCGGCCTCGATGGTGCCGTCCGGGGTGAAATCGCGTCCGGCGACCAGACCGACGGCATGCTTACCCGAGACGTCCGCACCGGTGATCCAGCCGGTACCGGTCCCGACGCGCGGATCGACCAGGTAGCGAACGCCGTTGTCCTGCATCGCCTTCGGCCCGATATAACCCTTGATCAGGAACGGGTTGGCCGCGAAATCGGCATCGGTGAGCAGTTCCACCTCGGCGGGCTCGACGGCGGCGCCGAGTCGTTTGTCGTCGACCTCGCGGTCACCGGGGATGCCGATGCCGATGATCTCGGATTTGCCGTCCGGGTGGCGCAACTTCACCATGACGTTCTTGAGGGTGTCGGCCGCGGTCACCGGGCGATCCAGCACGCCCGCCGCGTTGGCCCATTCCACCAGTGTCGCGATGGTGGGGGTGCCGGGGGTGTCGTGGACGACCGCGGCGGGCAGGCCGTCGACCGGCAGCGGCGCGGGCGCGGGTGTGACCACCGCTTCCACGTTGGCCGCGTACCCGGACTCCTCGCTGCGCACGTAAGTGTCCTCACCCACCGGGCTCTCGGCCAGGAACTCCTCGGACGCGCTGCCGCCCATGGCGCCGGAGGTCGCCGCGACGATCACGTACTTGACGCCGAGTCGTTCGAAGATGCGCTGGTAGGCATCCCGATGGGCCCGGTAGCTGTTCTTCAGGCCGCCTTCGTCGAGGTCGAAGGAGTAGGAATCCTTCATGATGAACTCGCGTCCGCGCAGGATGCCCGCGCGGGGACGCTCCTCGTCGCGGTATTTGGTCTGGATCTGATAGAGCACGACCGGCAGATCCTTGTACGAGTTGTATTCGCCCTTCACGGTGAGCGCGAACAGTTCCTCGTGGGTGGGTCCGAGCAGGTAATCGGCGTTCTTGCGGTCCTGCAACCGGAACAGGCCGTCGCCGTATTCGGTCCAGCGGTTGGTGGTCTCGTAGGGCTCGCGCGGAAGCAGCGAGGGCAGCGAGATCTCCTGGGCGCCCATGGCGTCCATCTCTTCTCTGACGACATTCTCCACCTGCCGGAGCACCCGCAGACCCAGCGGCAGCCACGAGTAGATCCCCGGGGCGACGCGGCGCACGTATCCGGCGCGGACGAGCAGTTTGTGGCTCGGCACCTCGGCGTCGGCGGGATCGTCGCGCAGGGTACGCAGGAACAGTCTGGAGAGGCGGGTGATCACGGGTGCAAAGCGTAGTCGCCGGTCACAGGGACCACGCAAGCCATTACCGTTTTCCCGCGCGCCGTGTTCGCACCGGGCGACCACCTCCGTGTCGCGGGCGCGCACGCCGGTACCGTATCCGCTCGTGCTGGTGCTGCTGCCTCCCTCCGAAACCAAATCCGACGGCGGCGCGGGCGCGCCACTGGAACTCTCGGAGCTCGCGATGCCGCGCCTGACCGAGGTACGCGACCGGCTCGTCACCGAAGTGATCCGGCTCGCCGCCGATCCCGACCGCTCGCGCGATGTCCTCGGGCTCGGCAAAGGGGCCGACGGTGAGATCGCGCGCAACGCCGCGCTGCGCACCTCGGCGACCCGTCCGGCCCTACAGCGCTACACCGGGGTGCTCTACGACGCGCTCGACGCGAAGGGTTTCACCAAGGTCCAGCGCGAGAAGGCCTACGCCAGGCTCGGTATCGGCTCCGCGCTGTTCGGCGCGATCCGCGCGAGCGATCCCATCCCGGCCTACCGGCTCTCCGGAGGCACCAAACTCCCCGGCCTGCCGACCCTTTCGGCGATGTGGCGCGACCATCTCGGCGCGGCGCTCGCGGACGAGGCGGCGGGCGAACTCGTCGTCGACCTGCGCTCGGGCACCTACCAGCAACTCGGCCGCGTCCCCGGCGCGGTCACCGCCAACGTGCTCACCGAACATCCCGACGGCAGCCGCACGGTGGTCAGCCATTTCAACAAACACCACAAGGGGCTGCTCGCGCGTGCCCTGGTCGTCACCCGCGCCGATCCCACCGATATCCGGGCGGTCGCGCGGATCGCGACCAAGGCGGGCCTGCGTACCGAGATCGCCTCGCCCACCGAACTGCTCGTCCTGACCTGACCGGTCGCGGCCGCTACCCGGTCAGTCGCGCGATCTCGCGCGCGAGATTCGCCCGTGCCGCCGATTCGTAGCGGGCGCGTGCGGTCGGGGTGTGGAACAGCCGTTCCTGTTCGGCGAGTCCGCGCAGCACGGCGGCGCGGCCCGGCCGGAAGACCTCGTCGGGCACCTGCCGGTATTCGGCGCGGACCGCCGCGGCGTAGGCGTCGTACCCGGATTCGTCCGCCGCGAGTACCGCAAGGTCGGCGTCACAGAGCACGCCGCCGTTGCGATCTTCGGGTCGCGGGGTGTGGCCGGCGGTGAGCCGCACCAATCGGGCGACCTCGCCGATCAGTTCCGCCGGAGCGCCGAGTGCGGCCAGTGTCGACTCGGACAACCGGGCGCTGAGTTCCTCGTTGTCGGCACGGTCGACCGCGTAGACGGCGTCGTGGAAGAAGGCCGCGTAGCGCACCGCGTCGATATCGTCGGCGTCGGCGGCGAGGTCGTCGACGACCGACAGCATCGCCGCGAGGTGCTCCACGGTGTGGTAGCGCCGATGGGGTTCCCGGTATCGCGCGATCAGTTCCGCCCCGACGTATTCCGCCGCCGCCCCCGACAGCGCCACCCATCGCCGCATCAGATCCGGTCCCACGTCTGTTCGCATCCGACAAGTCTGCCCACCGACGCCCACTTCGACAATCACTGGGACGCTGCGCGATTCGGCACACACCCGATTCCGGTGCCGGGATCGTGGCGGCGCGAATCCTGTGATGCGTCACAATCCTCATCGAATGCGCGCGTGGCCGATGTGCCGGACCGTCTCTCCGGCGTATCGGCATTTCCTCTGGATGTGACCGACAGACTCAGACAGTTGACCTGAATCGCCACGCCGCGGCGTCGAACTCGGGATTGGGCGGAAGCAAGAATCTTTATGCCGCCCCCTGGTATCCCACAACAATTGCTGTACCGTTTCGATTCATGGTAGTTCTCCGACTTCGCCGCGAGACACAACTCGGCGAATCCGGAAACTATCGGAAGCCGGGACGGTCCATCGGTTCGGGTCACACCGCGCCGTCGATCGGATTTCCTCGGTTTCGTACGGGTCTCACGAATGACCCGCTCGCTGTTCGCCAATCTGCGGATCGATAATCCGTCAGCATTGTCCGGTGGACGAACTCATTAAATCAGTGGAGATTCTCATGAGAAAAAGAAGTGCAATGGTCCTCGCCGTGCTGGCCACCGCTACCGCGATGACCGGCATCATGTCGTCGGCCGCGACGGCGGCGCCCAGCCCCGATATCGCCGCGGACTGCCCGGCCATCACCTCGATCGCCAACGACGCGCTTGCCGCGTTGACGCCGCTGGCGACGCTCCCGGTAGAGGAGTCGCAGCCGATCAAGGAGGCCTTGATCGGAGAGCTCCAAGGGCGGGCGGGCGAACTGACCACCGATCAGGGGCGCGCGAATGTGCAGAATTTCATCAGTGCGCTTCAGACCGCGACTTCCCCGGCCCAGGGGTATCTGATCGTCAACGCGCTGAGCAAACTGCGTTCCGACTGCGCATAATATCTCACGCTCCGAAAGCGGGGTTACCGACCATTCGGTGACCCCGCTTTCGCATATCCACCGGAAAAACTCTCTACCAGAGAGCACAATTCCGATCACAATAGTGTCGAATAGGATTGTGAAAAGTCACCTCGTGCGGGTATCGCCATTGGAGATCATCATCCCGTCGAGCGATGCCGACACCCGATCAATGGTCGACATCGGGCCGACCGGCCTCGAACTGGATTATCTGGATACATCAGACAAATCGGACAAGTGTCGAAATCTCGGCCGGGCGGGCGCGATATCGGAGGCGAATTCCGGAAATCCCCGGCGGATTCGGCCCGCGCGACCGGAGAACTTCGCGTTCGCACAATCCGACAATCGCCGTGCGGCGTCGAGTTGGGCGTCCCGCGACAGCGCGACGGGGACGGGGCTGGTCGGCGGCGACGAAGTCGCGCCCCTCGCCTTGTCGCCGGTGACAAAGTTCTGGTTGCCGGAACCGAAACGTTGTCCGGCACGGGGGCGTCGGACACAATCGGCCCATGCCTGTCGCAACACCGTCGACCACCGCGGATCCGCCCCTGGTGACCCGACTACTCGCCCGGTGGCCGCAGATCGCCGAGCGAATGCTGGCCGCCGGACTCGGCGCCACCCCACCCGCGGCCGACCTGCCCGAGGGTCATTTCACCGCCGAGGTACTGCCCGCCATCTACGGATGCGGGCGCGCGGTGTTGCAGGCCATCGGCGAGGAACGCGAATTCACCAGGGCCGAGGTGACGGCATTCGTCGCTCCCGTCGCGCAACGCCATGCCGAGGACCGGTTACCGCTCGCCCTACTGATCGAGGCGATGCACGGCTCGGCGCAGTCGGTGCTCGCCGAGGCCGCCGCACTCACCGCACCGGGCGAGATCGACGAGCTGACCGTGGTCATCTCGCGACTGCTCGACCTGCTCATGCATATCAACGTGACCGTGATGGAGACCTATGCCGAGGTCGAACAGTCCATCTACAGCGCCGAGCGCGAAGCGCGCCGGGAACTGTGCTCGGCACTGCTTCGCGGCCGACCGGCGTACGAGGAGGCCGCCCGCGCCGACACGGCCCTGACCGACCGCTATACCGTGCTCGCCATCGGGATCGCCCCACCCGCGCGGCCCGCCCCGGCATCGGACCTGCTGGCGCGCAGGCGCATCCGCGTCCTGCACCGCACCCTCGACGCCCGCACCAACGGCGGTGCGCTGGCGACCTTCGACGGTTCGGCGGGGATCGCGCTACTTCCCGTGCACGCCGATCCCGACACCGATTCCGCCCGGTACGCGGGATTGGCCGAGGATCTGGCCGAACAGTTCGGCGTGCCCGCCTATCTCACCGAATGTCGCGCGGTGCGGCGCGGGGACGTTCCCGCCGCCGCGGCCGAAGTCGCCGAACTCGCGACGCTCGCGCGCCTGCTCGGGCGTCCTTCCGGGCTCTACCGGCTCGACGATCTGCTGCTCGAGTACCAGCTCACCCGTCCCGGCTCCGCGCGCGATCGGTTGGCCGAACGCATCACGCCCCTTCTACGCAACCCGCACCTGCTCGAAGCGCTGGAGGCGCATATCCGCCACGGCTCCGACCGCAAGACCGCGTCGGCGCGACTGCATATCCACCCCAACACGTTCAGCTATCGGCTGCGGCGCGTCGCCGAACTCACCGGCATCGACCCGAACGAACCGGACAACTCCCGGTTACTGGCGGCATCACTGACCATCCACCGCCTGTTCCCGCCCCCGGCCGCGCCGGATTCCGGCGACGATCACTGAGGGCCGCCGCTCAGCGATACCCCTCCCAGCGCATCGGGGTCCGTGCCGCGTAGGTCGCTTCCGGTTCGAAGGTGTTGATCTCGCACAATCGCAGCAGGTCGTCGGGTAGCTCACCGCCCAGGTGCACCAGGCTCGGCGTGATGACGGCGTCGACGTCCATCCCCCGCACGAGTTCGAGCAGTCGAGGCAGCGACCGGTCGGCCTCGGAACCCGCGGCGACCGTATCGGCCAGGTCGTAGCCGAACCGCCGCGCCATGCCGCGAATCCGGACCTCGTGCCATTCCCACGACATCCCCGACACATCTCGGCGCAGGTATCCGATCGCGGTGGGCCGCTGTCTCATTCGTCGCCTCGTCTGCTCGTGTCCCGACGGCGGCCCCCTGAACCGCCTGCCGACGACGCTACGGTCCGGCTCGGGATCGCGCGGGGTTCTTTCCACATCGTCACCGAATCGCGCGCACCGATCCGGTCACCGTTTCAATCATTGATTGAACACAGTATTGAAACGTGTTCTAATTCTGGGGTGGTCCAGAAACTTGCCGCGGGCACCCGTCAGCGCCTGCTCGCCGCCGCCGAACGGCTGCTGCTGAGCGAGCCCTACGACGAGGTGTCGGTGCGGGCGATCTGCGCCGAGGCCGGGACCAATCCGGCGGCGGTCCATTACCACTTCGGATCGAAGGAGGCGCTGGTCGGCGCGTTGATCGAGGACCGGCTCGGACCACTGTGGGCAGCCGGGATGGCCGAGGCCACCGGCTCGCGGCCCGATTCGGTGCCCGCGCTCGTCGACGCCGTGCTGGCCCCTTTCCTGGATTTAGCCGCCGATCCGGTGGGCAGGCTGCATCTTCGCCTGCTCGCCCGCTTCGTGTCGGGACGCCACCTCACCGCGTGGCAGGGACGATGGTTCCGCATGGACTCGTGGACGGCCCTGCTGCCGCAACTGAGCGCCGGGGAGAGCCGACGCCGCTGGATGCTCGCCTTCGACCTCGTCATCATGCGTTTCGGCAGCCCCGAAACCGAGGAACACGGCATGTCGGAGCGCGCGGTGGCGACACTGCGGAACTTCGTCGTCGCCGGCCTCACCGCACCGGTACAGGAGTGACCATGACAGAAGTGTTCGCACCGGCGGCACTCGGCCCGATCATGCTGCGCAACAGGGTGATCAAAGCCGCCACCTTCGAGGGCAGAACCCCCGACGCGCTCGCGACCGACGATCTGATCGCGTTCCATCGCGAGGTCGCGGCGGGCGGCGTCGGCATGACGACGGTCGCCTATTGCGCCGTCGCGCCGGGCGGGCGCACCGATCGGCACCAGATCTGGATGCGACCGGAAGCCGTCGCGGGTCTGCGGAAGCTGACCGACGCCGTCCACGCCGAAGGCGCGGCGGCCAACGCCCAGATCGGCCATGCCGGACCCGTCGCCAACGCTGCCTCCAACCGCGTACCGGCACTCGCGCCGAGCCCGCTGTTCAGCCCGCTCGGGATGCGGGCCATGAAAGTCCCCGACGCGGCCGCGATCGCCGACCTCGTCGCCGCACACGCCGGCGCCGCGCGACTGGCCGAACAGGCCGGATTCGACGCGGTGGAAATCCATTTCGGCCACAACTATCTGGCGAGTGCCTTCCTGAGCCCGCTGCTCAACCGTCGCAAGGACGACTACGGCGGGCCGCTCGTGAACCGGGCCCGCTTCGCCCGCGAGATCGCGCGTGCGGTCCGGGAGGCCGTCGGTGGGCGGCTCGCCGTCACCGCCAAACTGAATATGGAGGACGGCAGGCGCGGCGGACTCACCGTCCCCGAATCCCTCCAGGTGGCCTCGTGGCTGGAGGCCGACGGCACCCTCGACGCGATCGAATTGACCGCGGGCAGTTCGCTGCTCAACCCGATGCTGCTGTTCCACGGCGACGCGCCGCGCCGCTCGTTCGCGAAAACCCTTCCCGGCCCGGCGCGCTGGGGCTTCCGTGCGGTCGGACGGGCCTTCCTGAAGGAATACCCCTATCACGAGGCGTACCTGCTCGAGCGGGCTCGACAATTCCGCCGGGAACTGTCCATGCCGCTGATCCTGCTGGGCGGCATCACGAATATGGACACCATGCGCCTGGCGATGACCGAGGGTTTCGATTTCGTCGCGATGGGACGCGCGCTGCTGCGGGAACCGGATCTGTTGCACCGCATACGATCCGACGAATCGACGCGGTCGGCGTGCGTGCACTGCAACGAATGCATGCCGACGATCTACTCCGGCACCCGCTGCGTCTATCGCCCCGTGCTCCCGCACGAACCCGTTACGCTGCCGATGCCGACGATCTCGCACTGACCGCCGTACCGCGACACGCTCAGATCAGCGTGCCGAGATCGCGGGCGACGATATTGTCCAGTGCCCGTTCGGCGACCGCGGCGATGGTCATCGACGGATTGCAGGCGGCGGCGTTACCCGGCAGCAGCGCGCCGTCGAGAACATAGAGACCGGGCTGGTCGTGCACGCGGCCGTCCAGGTCGCAGACCGCGCCCATACTCGCGCCGCCGAGGGGATGCCAGGTGGACGGGAACAGCGCGTTGGTGTCGATCAGCATGCCGTCGGGCCCGGCGATACGGCGCACGGCGGGATCGATGTGGTTGTTCTGGATGTCGCTGTCACCGTCGGCGGGCCAGTGCAGGATCGCGTCGTCGCGTGCGGAGTCGTAGGCGAAGGCGCCGCGACTGTCGCTGACGCCGTAGCCGACCATCATGGTGCTGCGCGGGTCGATCGACAGCGGCGGAATGGACGCCTGGATGACGGTGTGCGCGGAACGCGGGTCGTCCCAGTTCTTGCTGCCGTAGACCACCGGTCCGCCCTGGGGCGCACCGAATTCGGCGTCGGGATCGGTCCACACGTAGATGCGGTCGGCGTTGGTTCCCCAGCCCTGCCCGAGCCCGTCGGGCAGGCCGGGAATCATGCCCTTGGCACCCGCGCGCACCAGCAACCGGGTGGTGTTGAGACTGCCCGCGGCCATGATCAGGGCATCGGCGGTGAGGATCTTGTTCTCGAGCACCGCGCCCGTGGTGTCCAGGCGCAGGACGTGGGCGATCCAGCGGCCGTCCGGCGCGCGTTCGACGTCGGTGACCTCGTGCAGGGTTTCCACCCGCACCAGTCCGGTGGCCTCGGCGGCGGCGATGTAGGTGACATCCACCGAATGCTTGCCGCCGTTGTTGACGCCCATCGCGCCGTCGCCGTTGGTGTAGGACGGTTTCATCTCCCCGCGCAGTTCGGCGAGCGCGAAATCCCAATCGATCGGCATGGGTATCTTCGACAGCGGCATACCCGCACGCTGTACGCGTTCGGCGAAAACCCGTGCCGCCCGGTAGTTCTCGCTCGCGACCAGTTCGTCGGGAGCCTCGGCCAGACCCAGCATCGCCGCCACCCGCGGGTAGTGCACCCGGTTCATCAGCGCCCAGTCGAGTTCCTGGGGGAAGTGGGTGTCGAACACCTCCCGGGTCGGTTGCAGCGACATCCCCTGGTAGACGAGGGAACCGCCGCCGACACCGGCCGCGCACAGCGCGGTCATGTTCACCCCGGGCACCGCCTCGACCAGCCCGGTGTAGGGCTCGAACAGCATGGGCCGCCCGAACAGGTTCGGGCTGGAGCGGTGCCACAGCAGTCGTTTGTCCGGCGCGGACGCGCGCGGGAAGGTTTCCGCGTTCGGACCGGTCGGCCAGCGCAGACCACGTTCGAGCACCGTCACCGGCACCCCCGCCCGCGCCAGGCGCAGGGCGCTCACACCACCGCCGAAACCGGAACCGATGACCACCACCCGGTGCTCTTCACGGGTCAACGGGACAGTGCGGGGCGCGGCGGCGGCCGGAGCGGCCGAGCGCGCGCCGAGGGCGAGGGCACCGGCGGCGGCAGCGGCGCCACCGAGAAGTGACCGGCGCGAGAATGCAGTCATCACGGATCCTTCGGGGAGCCCGACCGGGGGGAGGTCGGGTGGTTCGGGAATCGGTCCGGCGCCGCGACCGCGACGCCGGGGCACTCAGCGGTAGGTGCAGCCCGAGACGGGCTTGTCCGCGAGTCGGTCGAGCAGATAGGTGATGGCGTTGTCGGGGCCGAAACCGTCGATCATCTCGGGACCGAAATGACCGGGGATGGTGGTCCCGGGCAGGATCGGCGGCAGCTCGTTGGTGCGGAAGTCGACCGTGGCGCCCTTGGCGCACCAGTCGTCGGCGAGGCGACGGGCCTGGTTGTAGGGGACGGTGTCGTCGTTGAGGCCGCTGGTGATCAGCACCGGCGAGGTCGGGGTCAGACTGCCGATACGCAGTTCCGCCAGTGCGGGTGCCGCTTCGGGCATTCCGGCGAGATGTTCGCTCAGCGAACGGCCGTCGACGGTCATCGTGCTGGTCTTCAGGAAGGGATTCCTGACGATGATGTCACCGATGCACTCGTCGCTCAGCTCGGTCAGCTTCGCCCGCCCGGCGGGGCTGATCACCCTGTCGAGGGCCCGGTGGAGTTCCGGGTATCGGGCGAGCATGCCGTTGATCGCGAATCCGATGGCGCCGCCTATCAGCGCGCCGTCGATCCGTTCGAGGATGACGGCCAGATCCGCCGTCGGTCCGCCCGCCCACGTGCCCTTCAGGTTCAACTCCGGCGCATACGACGAGTGCATCTCGGCCGCGGCCGCCGTCGCGCCGCCGCCCTGGGAGTAGCCCCACAGGACAACCGGGGTGTCGGGCCCGACACCGCCGAGTTCGTTGGCCGCGCGCACCCCGTCGAGAACCGCGTGGGCGCCCTCGATCCGGTTGGCGTAGGTGTGGATCCCGGGGGTTCCGAGGCCGACGTAGTCGGTGACCAGCACCCGGGCGCCGAGTGCGCTCCAGACCGCGGAGGAGGGTAGCTCCTGATTCGCGGACAGCGACGGCGACGGATCGGTCGTCACCGAGATGCCGGTCGAGAACGCCACCGACATCGCGCAGCGGTCGCCCTGACCCGATGTGCCGGGAGCGATGACGACCGTCGGACGTGCGCCCGAACCCTGCCAGGGGCCGTTCGGTTCGATGTAGGTGCCGCTGACCGCTACCGGCGAGCCATCCTGGAGTCTGCTGCTGTACATGACGTGTCTGGCCTGAACCGGCCAGCCGCCCTCGGTGGGCACGGTGGCCAGGATCGTCATCGGCTGGGTCGCGACGACCGCGCCGGGAGTGTTCGGGACATCCACGGGTGGTGTGTAGAACGAGCCGACCGGCGCCGCCACGGCATCCGGAACACCGATTCCCGCGCCGGACAGCGCGACCACGGCGGCCGTCGCCAGCACGGCGGGCAGCCGACCCGGCCGCGGACGCGACATCGACAGTGCACGCGAACGAACCCGCTGACGCATAGACAACTCTCCGTGTGACACCACCCCCGCACCGTCGCCGGAGTGTCCAGTTTCGCAATAGGCAGATGACATGACTCGCGTCACAGCCGCGCGAACAGACAGTAACATGGTTACTGAGATAGCGGTAACCGCAGGTCTCAGATTGCTGCCGGAGTGCGGAACGCGCAGCGACCGCCCGCACGAACAACCGCCGAAACGTTGGTCGCCCGAACGGAATCGACGCGCTGACCTCGGAACATCCCTCATCGCCGGGTAATTCGGATGCGCCACGGGCGACGCGCCGCTACCGTGACATGCGCGGCGGGGGGAACATCATCGGCGCCGCACCGAAGGTACCGGGCACAAAGATGTTGCGGTGCAATGATTTCGGCGTACGCGAACCGAGCAGCGCCGAGAGGAGGCAGACGATGACCAAACTCAATCAGATCATCGCCGTGGAGAAGGGCGTCAAGAGCGGCGCGCTACGCGAACTGGCCGACACCCAGGGACAGCTGCACAAGCCCGCGCTGCTCGCCGGGATCGCGCGCACGTATCAGCCGAAGGACGAAGAGGGCGAACAGCTCCCGCCGGAGTCGACGCGCGTGCAGGTGAAATCCGAGGAAGTGCTGCGGCAGACCGCGACCACGCTGACGCGCCTGTTCGACGTGACGGCCACCAAGGACTGGGCCAACACCGAGGCCAAGGCCGATGTCACCGTCGACGGTACGACGCTGCTCAGCGACGTCCCGGTCTCCTACCTGCTCTTCCTGGAGAAGCAGCTCGCCGACCTGCACACCTTCGTCAAGAAGCTGCCGGTACTCGACGCCGCCGAGGCCTGGTCCTTCGACGATTCCTCCGACACCTGGCGCACCGACGCGGTGCGCACCCTGCGCACCAAGAAGGTACCGCGCAACCACGTCAAGGCCGAGGCCACCGAGAAGCACCCGGCCCAGGTCGAGGTGTACTACGAGGACATCGCCATCGGCTACTGGACCACGGTGAAATTCTCCGGCGCGCTGCCCGCGCGGCGCGTCAACGAGATCGCCGATCGCATCGAGAAGGTGCAGCAGGCGGTCAAATTCGCTCGCGAGGAGGCCAACAGCGCCGAGATCACCGATCGCAAGACCGGTGCGGCGATCTTCGGTTACCTTTTCCGATGAACCGATCCGGGGCGGTATCACCCGCCCCGGATCCCACATTCGTCCCCGCCGCGAGGCGGGGACAGCGCAGGAGCGCACACTCAAACTGAAGTTCAGATCTGAATCACACGGTGTCAGTGCGGGTTCGAGCCCCGCCCCGGGTACCTGCCCGGGTAGCCCAATCGGCAGAGGCAGCCGTGACCACGCTCAGATTCTCGCTCCAGCTTCGAGTATTCGCCGCCGAACACGGGATCACGAGGAAAGGACACGCAGCGCCGAGATGCCGGTTCAACTCCGGCTCCCTCAGCCACGATGGGGGATGGTCCAAAGGCAGGACGCGTCGCGATCATCTTGATCCGCTCCCACCGATCCCGGTGTGCGAATTGGGTGGCATCACTGGAACCCGGGGGCAGGCTAGACCCCCGGGTTCTCCCATCTCCGACATGCCGAAAGCGTCGAATGACCGACACGGCGGCCTCCGCTCGGCGACGATGGACGCGCGAGACAGCGCAACCACGACTCCCACGATCGAGGAGATATGGACACCATCGCGCATTGGCTGGACGGCAAACCCTTCGACGGCACGAGCGGCCGCTCCGCCCCGGTGACCAATCCCGCGACCGGCGTGGTCACCGGCCGGGTCGCGCTGGCCGACGCCGCCGATGTCGAGACCGTCGTCGCCGCGGCGGCCGATGCCTTCCCCGCGTGGCGTGACACCTCGCTGGCCCGGCGCACGCAGATCCTCTTCCGCTTCCGGGAACTGCTCAACGACCGCAAGGAGGAGTTGGCCGCGCTGGTCACCGCCGAACACGGCAAGGTCGCCTCCGACGCGCTGGGCGAGGTGACACGCGGCCTCGAGGTCGTCGAATTCGCCTGCGGTATACCGCATCTGCTCAAAGGCGGTTACACCGAGAACGCGTCGACCAAGGTCGACATCTTCTCGATCCGCCAACCGCTCGGTCCCGTCGCGATCATCTCGCCGTTCAACTTTCCGGCCATGGTGCCGATGTGGTTCTTCCCCCTGGCCATCGCCGCGGGCAATACCGTCGTGCTCAAACCGAGCGAGAAGGACCCCTCCTCGTCGCTGTGGCTCGCGCGCCTGTGGCACGAAGCCGGTTTGCCCGCAGGGGTTTTCAACGTGGTGCAGGGCGACAAGGTCGCGGTCGACGCCCTGCTCGACAGTGCGGCGATCAAGGCCGTCTCCTTCGTGGGCTCCACACCCGTCGCGCGCTACGTCTACGAACGCGGCACCGCCAACGGCAAACGGGTGCAGGCTCTGGGCGGAGCCAAGAACCACATGCTCGTGCTGCCCGACGCCGATCTCGACCTGGCCGCCGATGCCGCCGTGAACGCCGGATTCGGGTCGGCCGGTGAACGATGCATGGCGATCAGCGTGGTACTGGCCGTCGGGCCGATCGGCGACGAACTGGTGTCGAAGATCGCCGAACGCGCCGCGACCATCACCACGGGCGACAGCGTGCGCGGCGCGGATATGGGGCCGCTGGTCACCCGCGAGCACCGCGATCGCGTCGCCGGATATCTCGAGGCGGGCGAATCCGACGGCGCGACAGTGGTTCTCGACGGACGCGGTGTGCGAGTCGACGGTTCCGACGACGGATTCTGGCTCGGCCCCACGGTGCTCGACCACGTCGACCCCGGAATGAGTGTCTACACCGACGAGATCTTCGGCCCGGTGCTCTCGGTGGTTCGGGTCGACAGTTACGACGAAGGGTTGGCGCTGATCAATGCCAACCCCTACGGCAACGGCACCGCGATCTTCACCAACGACGGCGGCGCGGCCCGGCGGTTCCACCACGAGGTGGAGGTCGGGATGGTCGGCATCAATGTGCCGATTCCGGTGCCGATGGCCTACTACAGTTTCGGCGGCTGGAAGAACTCGTTGTTCGGCGACGCGCACGCGCACGGCACCGACGGGGTGGCATTCTTCACCCGGGGCAAAGCCGTCACCGCCAGATGGCTCGACCCGAGTCACGGCGGCCTCGAACTCGGTTTCCCCCGCAATACCTAGGTAGTTCCGATCACCCCTGGAAATCGGGAAATTCTCATGTAGCATCTCCGCTCATGACAGATTCGGTGACCGGACGAGAGGCTCTCGCCTATCGCCGAACGCTGTCCGAAACCAGGTCGGTTTCCACGGTCGCGACAGTACGAAACTGCCGACCGCGCCCGACCGGTTTCGCGCGGGTCGCACATGCGACCCGTCATTTGTGCGCCGCCCGGTCCGAATGAAGTCGGACGGAATTACCCGGCGAACGAATCGATGAGATCAATGGAGATTTTCATGAGAAAACGTAGTGCCATGGCCCTGGCCGTACTTGCCGCCGCCACCGCGATGACCGGCATCATCTCGCCGATCGCCACGGCCGAGCCCAGCCCCGATATCGCCGCGGACTGTGGCACTATCACTTCGATCGCCGACGGCGCCATCAGCGCTTTGACACCGTTGCGTACCCTTTCGCCGGAGGATCAGCGGGCGGCCAAGCAGGTCTACATCGGGCAACTGCAAGGCCAAATGGGCAGTCTGACCACCGAGCGCGGTCGCGCCGATGTCCAGAACTTCATCAATGCGCTACAGGCGGCCGAGACGCCCGCCGACGCTTCCTTGATCGTCAACGCGCTGGGTAAGTTGCGCTCGGACTGCGCATAAAGTAGGCGGGCCGCCGATATGTCGGCGGCCCTTCCTCTTGTGACACCGGATGGTTTTCCTTTCCGCCGAACTGTTCATGCCCGCTATTTCGACCCGCACGGCGTCCGCGCCGAAATTCGCCATTCGGAAACAATGACACACGGACTCGTGCTTCGGTTCGTGAAGTTTCTCCTTCAATAAAGTCGGCCGCGGCAACGAATATCGCCGCCGTGGGTCTTCGAACCGTTCGGTACCGGCTTCCTCGGTGCGGGTGGAATGATCGCGCCAACACGGGCGTTGGCTTCCGACGTGACGACCGACCTCTCCGAAGGCCTGAAGAAGTACCTCGACGAGTCCACGGTGTTCGCGACCGCCGCGACCATCAGCCCCACCGGCGAACCGCATCTCACGGTCGTCTGGATCGAACGAGACGGCGACGACCTGCTGTTCTCCACCACCCGCACGCGGGCGCAGGGCAGGAATATCGTTCGCGATCCGCGGGTGACCATTCTGGTCAGCCCGCCCGACAACCCCTACGTCTACGCCGAGATCCGCGGCACCGCCACGGTGACCGACGATCCGGAACGGGTACTGCCGAACCGCCTGTCCCGCAAGTACACGGGACAGGACTACGCGGATTTCAACCCGTCCGCCCCCGACGACAGCGCCGAACGCATCATCGTCCGGATAACGCCCACCAAGGTCGTCAGCCGCCTCTGATCCGACAGATGTCGATCATCCGGCGGATCTCGGCCGTGCCGCGGGGTACCGCCACCGGCGGTACCCTCGACGGTATGGCTGGACGCAAGACCTCGGTATCGCTCGACGAGGAGACCCTCCAGATATTGGAGCGCCGCGCCGAGGCCGAGAACCTCGGACGCTCGGCGTACCTGGCCAAACTCATCCACCGCGACGACCTGCGCCAACGTCTGGCCGCCGACACCGCGACCCTGAATTCGGCGGGACACACCCCCGACCGGGCCACGACGGTGGCCGCCGGTCTGCTCGCGCAGCGACGCGCGGGCCACTGATGCCGTCGCCCCGATTCGGCGAGGTCTGGCATGCCCCGTCCGGCAGCGTGCTGCCCGGCGGCATGCTCTGCCTGATCGTCAGCTCCGACGACTACAACCGGATCCGCCGCCAATACATCATCGTCGAGGTCGTCACCGACCCTCTGTCCGGCGACGCGATCATCTGCCCCCTCGGCCCCGGCATCGGCGTCGCCCTCACCGGCACCCCCTTCGCCGTCGGCCCGAACTGGTTCGACGGCACCGACGAACCCATCGCGATCCTCGACGAACCCGCCGCCCGCCGCGCCGCCGACCAGGTCCGCGCCATCCTCGGTCCCTGAGCCGGAACTAGCCGCGCTGGGCTTCTTCCTGGGCGTGGTGTGCCTGGGCGATCTGTTGGGGGGTGAAGCGCAGGGTGAGGGCGACGAGTCCGATCAGGACGGCGACGCCCGCGCAGACGGCGAGGACCAGGGTGTAGCCGTTGCTGAGGGCGTCGATCTGGGTGGGGGTCATGCCGGAGGCGTGGCCGGTGCGGCCGCCGAGGGACAGGGTGCGTGAGACCGCGACGGGGGTCAGGATGCCGATGGCGAGCGGGGTGCCCAGGTTCATGAACATCTGGCCGACCGCGGCGAGCGGGCCGATATCCGACGGCGGAACGCCGATGAGTACGCACAGCGGTGTCAGCACCATCGCCACGCCGACACCCGCGCCGATCACCACGAGCAGGATCAGCAGGGTGGGCAGGTACTGCACGTCGCGGTCGAGTGTCGAGGCGATCAGCAGGCCGATGGCCAGTACCGCCGCCGAGCCCGAAAGCAACCAGCGCGGCGCGACGAGCAGCGCCAGCTTCGAGGCGCCTGCCGCACCGATACCGATACCGACCGTGAACGGGATGCAGGCGATACCGGCGTGCAGCGGGCTGTAGTTCAGGACGTTCTGAAGGAATTGCGCGACGAAGAAGGTCATCGCGCCGAGCACACCGCCCGCGAGCAGGATCAGCACGAAGGTCGCCACCCGGTCCCTGCTGTCGAACAGCGACCACGGCACCAGCGGATTGTCGACGCGACGTTCGGCGAAGACGAAGGCGATCAGCAGCGCGGCCCCACCTACCAGCGAACCGATGATGGCCCAGTGCCCCCAACCCAGTTCGGGCCCCTCGGTCGCGCCGAAGACGATGGCGGTGCAGGCCAGGGTGCCCAGTACGGCGCCGCGGATATCGAGGCCGACGCGGTGATGGTCGGTGTCGGCGAGGCAGTAGATCGCACCGACGACGATGAGCACGCCGATCGGCACATTGATCAGGAAGATCCAGCGCCAGGACAGTTCGGTCAGCGCGCCGCCGATCACCAGGCCGCCGACCGATCCGATACCGACCATGGAGCCGACGATGGCGATGGCCTGATTGCGCGCCTTACCCGGCGCGAAGGTGGTGGCGACGAGCGCGAAGGCCGACGGCGCGGCGAGTGCGGCACCGGTGCCCTGGAGCGCGCGCGACGCGATCAGCATCGCCTCGCCGGTGGCAAGACCGCACAGCAGCGAGGCGAAGGTGAACAGCGCGACGCCGACGATCAGCATGCGTTTGCGCCCGAAGGCGTCGCCGATCCGGCCGCCGAGCAGCATCAGGCCCGCGAAGGTGAGGCCGTAGGAGGTCACCGTCCACGCGCTGCCCGAACTGGACAGGCCCATCTCCTGCTGGAGTCTCGGTAGCGCGAGGATGACCACGCTGCCGTCGAGGACGACCATCAGCTGCAAACCGCTCAGCACGAGGATGGCGAGCCCGAAGGCCCGCTGCGTCACGGGATACTGCGTCGGCGCAGCGGGGTTCTGGAGCACAGTGAGCCACTGTAATTGATGCGGCAACCTGTGCCCGCCCCGCGCCGCGCTGGACCGACGAGCCACAACGGACCGCGGTCTTCGTTGTGACCGTGCCGGTCCGCCACGCCGGGCGCGGGTTCAGGCGGTTCGCAGGTTCAGCCGTTCGCGGCGAGATCGGCGGAGAACGCCGCGGTCGGGCCGATCACCACGATGGCGGGCGGGCGGATTCCCTCGCCGCGCACCCGCGCGGCGACGGTGCCCAGATCCGCGCGCAGCACCCGCTGGGTGCGCAGGGTGCCCTCCTGGATGACGGTGGCCGGAGTACTCGCGGGCCTGCCGCCGTCGATGAGCACGGTGGCGAACTGTTCGATCCGCTCGACCGCCATCATGAGCACGATCGTCCCGCGCAGCCGGGCCAGCGCGGGCCAATCGACCAGCGAATCCGGATGATCCGGCGCCACGTGACCGCTGACCACGACGAATTCGTGGGTGACGCCGCGATGGGTCACCGGAATACCGGCGGCGGCGGGCACCGAGATGGGGCTGGTGATGCCGGGCACGACGGTCACCGGGATACCGGCGTCGACGCAGGCCTCGACCTCTTCGAAGCCGCGGCCGAAGACGTAGGGGTCGCCGCCCTTGAGCCGCACCACGAATTTGCCCGCCTTGGCGCCTTCGATCAGGGCGGCGTTGATCGCCTCCTGCGCCATGGCGCGGCCGTACGGGATCTTCGCGGCGTCGATCACCTCGACGTCGGGACCGAGTTCGGCGAGCAGTTCCGGCGGCGCGAGCCGGTCGGCTACCACCAGATTCGCCCTGGCCAGCAGGCGGCGGCCGCGCACCGTGATCAGATCGGGGTCGCCGGGTCCGCCGCCGACCAGCGCGACGCCGGGCACGATCGGCGAGGAATCGTCGGTGACGACGCCCGATTGCAGGGCCTCCAGCAGCGCGGTCCGGACCGCGGCCGAACGCCGATGCTGACCGCTGGCCAGCACGCCGATGCTCAGTCCGTCGTAGCGGGCGGTCGCGGGCGTGACGGCGGTGCCGAGCCGGGCGATATCGGCGCGGACGCAGAAGATACGGCGGCGCTCGGCCTCGGCGACGACGGCGGCGTTGGTCTCGGGCTCGTCGGTGCACGCGATCGCGTACCAGGCGCCGTCCAGATCGCCGTCGGCGTAGGCGCGCAGGGTGATGGTCAGCTGTCCCGACGTGGCCATGCCCTCGACGGCGGGGGTCACCTCGCGGCTGACGACGTGGACATCGGCACCGGACGCGAGCAGCAGCCCGATGCGGCGCTGGGCCACTGTTCCGCCGCCGACCACGACGACGCGGCGGCCGTTGAGATCGAGCCCGACCAGGTAGTTCGGGTCACCGGTCGGCTGGTCTTCGGTGGCTTCTGACGTATTCGGCACAGTGGTCGAGAGTACGGCCTGGCTTCGCGCCGCTCGCAGACAGACCGGCATGTGCGGGCGGGCCGGGTTCGACGCCCCGATCGACACCCAGGTTTCCCGCACGTTTCGGTTTCGGGACATCACCCGATACCCCGGACGAACTGTCCGTCGACGTCGGAATTCTGGCTTACGATTCGCCCGTTGCCGACCGGGACCGCAGCGACCAGGGTTCATGCATGGCATTGACCGAGGACACGCCGCTGGCCGGCTACGCCGATCGCGTCGTCGCGGTGGAACCGGGCGGCAACGAAGTAATTCCCGACGACGCGCGGCACGGGACGCCCCGCCAGCTCTTCTGGACCTGGACGTCACCGAATCTCGAATTCGCCACCATCTTCATCGGCGTGCTGTCGGTGACGGCGTTCGGGATGAACTTCTGGCAGGCCACGCTCGGCCTGGCGGTCGGCGTCGGCCTCGGCGGCGCGGCGCATTTCGTGCTGTCGGCGCGCGGGCCGCGGCACGGGGTGCCGCAGATGGTGCTCGGGCGCGCCGCGTTCGGCTATCGCGGCAACGCGCTGCCCGCCGCTTTCATGTCGATCATGTGCGGGGTCGGCTGGTTCGCCACCAACAGCGTCAGCGGCGCGTTCGCGCTCAACACGCTGACCGGGATGCCGAAACCGCTGGCGCTGACGCTGATCGTGGTGGCGCAGACCGGATTCGCCGTCTTCGGCCACAATCTGGTGCACGCCTTCGAGCGGTTCGTCTTTCCGGTCCTTGCCGTGGTGTTCCTGGTGGTCACCGTGGTGATCTTCAGCAAAGCCGATCTCGGGGCGGCCGCGCCGTCCGGCGGGGTGGGCGGCATGGGCGGATTCCTGCTGACCGTCGGCACCGCGTTCGGCTACGCGGGCGGCTGGAATCCCTACGCCGCGGACTACACCCGCTATCTGCCCGCCCGCGTCTCGAAGGCGGCGACCGGCGGATTCGCCGCGGCGGGACTGTTCGTGTCCTGCCTGTGGCTTTCGGCGCTCGGGGCGGCCTCGGCCACCATCGTGAGTTCGGCGACCGGAAGTCCGACCGATGTCTTCACCTCGAATCTGCCGTCGGTCCTGGCGAATCTGACCCTGCTCGCGATCGCGCTCGGCGCGGTGGCCGCCAACGCGCTGAACGTGTATTCGGGGGCGATGGCCTTCGTGACCATCGGGGTGAAACTGCCGGTGCGCACCCAGCGCGCGGTGGTGTCGATCGCCTTCGGCGTGATCGGCTTCCTGGTCGCGCTGTGGGCGCTGCCGGACGCGGCCCAGAGTTACGAGGCGTTCCTGCTGATCGTCGCGTACTGGATCGGCCCGTGGCTCGGCGTGATGTTCGCCGATCAGTACCTGCGGCGGCGCGGCGATATCGCCGAACTGCTCTACGACCGCTCCTACACCAACCGGGGTGGCGTCGCGGCCTTCCTGGCCGGGCTGGCGATTTCGGTACTGCTGTTCTGCAATCAGGCGAAATTCACCGGTTACGTGGTGCGGGAGATCCCCGAACTGGGCGATATCACCTTCTTCGTCGGCTTCGTCCTGTCCGGCGCGGCCTACCTGCTGGTGAACCGGCGACGCCTGTCGGTCTGACTCACCGGTCGCCGACTCAGCGGTCGCCACCGAGGCGGTGGGCGCACAGCGCCAGCAGCAGAGTCGCGGCGAGGGCCGGATCATTGGGTTCGTAGCCGAGCAGTTCGCGGATGCGGTCCAAGCGCTGGTAGAGCGATTGGCGGCCGATATGCAGCGCGGCGGCACAGCGGGTCGGGCTCGCACCGTGACGGAGGTAGACCTCGAGGGTGCGGGTCAGACTGCTGTGGTGGGCCGTGTCCCAGTCGACGAGCGGGGTGAGCACGGCGGCCAAGCGGGCCCGTTCGGCGGCGGGCAGGGTTTCCACGGTCAGTTCGGCGGCGAGTTCACGACAGCTGGTGAGCGGCCCGTGGAGCCGGTCACGACGATGACGGGTGGCCAGGCGCAGGGCCGACCTGGTGGCCGAGAGTCCGGCGGCAAGGGCGGCCGAGGTGAATTCGCACGCGTCGCCCACCACCATCGTGACGCCCTCGGTGCTGTTCGCCGCGAGGGACGACCGCAGCGCCCGGGTGACTTCGCCGACCGGATCGGCGACCGAATTCGCCACCGCGACAAGGGCGTAGGTGGTGGCGTGGACATCGGCGATCACCCCGGGCCGCCCGAGCGCCTTGGTGGCGGCGTCGAGGAATCCGGTCGCGATCCGGCTGTCGGGGGCCTCGATCGCGACGGGGACCACGGTGCGCCCGGTCAGTCCGGGCGCACCGGCGGCACCGGCCCGTGACCGCAGATCGGCCTGCCGGATCTGCTGACCGTTCACCAGATCCGCGAGCAACGCGGTGGCCACCACCTGCGGCCGACCGCTCGGCGTGCCCGAATTCGCCAGGGCCAGACCGACTCCCGGCGCGGACTGATCGATCACCGCCGCCAGTGTCGCGGCGTCCAGAGACGAACCGGGTCCGGCGGTCAGGGTGCCCCAGATACTGTCCTTGACGCGGATACTCGCCCGCGCCGCGCCGGATTCGACCGCGGCCCAAGCGGATCGGTCGTCGTCCACCCCGTGCGCGGCGATCAGCGCGCCGCTGCCGCTCGTCACGACGACCGCGCATTCGGTGACCTCCGCGATGCGGGCGAGCAGCCGCGCCACCCCGTTGCCCGCGACGAGTTCACCGGTCAGATCCCCGGCCAGTTCGTTGAGCAGGCGCAGCGAGCGCACCTCGCGGGACACGATTTCGGTATTGGCGTCGCGGCACAGGTCGATGAAGGGGACGACGGTGCGCAACGCGATCAGCGGAAGGCCGTTGCGCGAGGCCTCCTCCACCATCTCGGCCGGAATGGCCTCGAAGGTGCGGCCGAGTTCGAAGGCGACCCCGGCCACCTGGCGGGCCGCGATCTCCCGCACATAGTGCCGTCTGGTTCCGGCGTCGACACCGGAGAGGCCGAGTCCGGTGGTGAGCAGCAGTTCCCCGCCGGACAGCAGCGGACTGATCTCGTAGATCTCGCTGGAATGCACCCAGCGCACCGCGCGATCGAGTCCGCCGTGACCGGCCAGGACGTGCGGATCGGCCGCGACGAACTGGTCGGCGAGTAATTCGCGAACGGTGGGGAGCATACGGTCATCTTGTCATCCGGCCTCCGGGACGAACCGGACGATCTGTACGTTGCGGAGCGACCGTGTCCGCCGCGAGGGTTGACCCATGACCCAGCTGACGCCCGACGGACTGCTCGAGGTGGCCTACCAGGAAGCTCTGCGCGGACTCGCCGAGGGCGGGGTGCCGATCGGGGCGGCGCTGTTCGACGGTGACGGTGTGCTGCTCGGCAGCGGGCACAACCGTCGCGTGCAATCCGGGGATCCCAGCACGCACGCCGAAACCGACGCCTTCCGCGCGGCCGGGCGACGGCGCGACTACCGCTCGACCATCATGGTGACCACGCTGTCGCCGTGCTGGTATTGCAGCGGTCTGGTACGCCAATTCGGGATCGGGACGGTGATCGTCGGCGAGTCGACCACCTTCCACGGCGGCCACGACTGGCTGATCGAACACGGCGTCGCGGTCACCGTACTGGAGGATCGGCGCTGCATCGATCTGATGACCACCTTCATCGCCGAACAACCGGCGCTGTGGTTCGAGGATATCGGCGTGGCCGACCCGAGCACGGTCGAGTGAGACAGGAGCGACATCACATGGATGCCCCGGATACCCCGAACGCCCCCGACGCCATCGCCTCCATCGATCTGGCCCGTTGGCGCGCGGGCGGCGACGCGGCGGCCGAGGTCGAACGCGAGGTCGACGCGGGCCTGCGCCGCGCCGGATTCCTCCTGGTGTACGGGCACGGGATTCCGGCGGAATTGCCCGCGGCCGTACGAGCGGCCGCGCGACGATTCTTCGCGCTGCCCGACGAGGTGAAGGAGGCCTACGCGGTCACCGTCGGCGGCCGGGGCTGGATCGGACCGGGTAAGGAGGCCAACGGCTACGCCGAGGGCACCGAGACACCGCCCGATCTGAAGGAGACCTACGCGGTCGGCGCGGATACCGCGACCGGAGATCGCGCGGTCGATGACGTGTGGTTCCTGCCGAACGTGTGGCCCGCCGAGGTCACCGAACTGCGCGAACTCCTCACGGCCTACACCACCGCCGTGCGCGCGCTCTCCGACGAACTGCTCGCCCTGTGCGCCGCCGCCCTGCACCTGCCCGACAACCCGTTCGCCTCCGTCACCACCCGGCCGACCTGGACCTGCAATATCAACCACTACCCGCCGATGACGACCGTCGGCACGCCGGAACCCGGGCAGTTCCGCATCGGCCCGCATACCGATTTCGGCACCGTGACGGTGTTGGACCGGGAACCGGGCGCGGGCGGTCTCCAGGTGTACACCGAGGAACAGGGCTGGGCCGACGCGCCGTGGGACCCGGCCGCGCTCACCGTGAACATCGGCGATCTGCTCGCCTACTGGAGCGGTCAGCGCTGGCCCTCGGGCAGGCACCGGGTACTGCCCCCACAACCGGAGGCGCCCGAGGAGGATCTGGTGTCGTTGATCTACTTCTACGAACTCGACCACGACGCGGTGGTGACGCCGCTGGCGGCGCCGATCGGCCGGGTCACCGGCCAGCCACCGGTGATCTCCGCCGATTTCCTGCGCACCCGACTGGACGCCATCACCGTCGGATGATCGGCGCGGGCGCGCGCCGTCGCCCGGTCGTCGAGAAATTTCTCCGTATTTCCGCCCTGTGAAACAACTAGAACGCGTTACAGTCCGTATCCCGGGCAGTTCCGCGTGCGGTTGCCCGTCCGGACGCGCAGGCGCGACACAGGAGGACCTCGATGGCCGACGATCCAGATCCCACCGAGCGGACCCGATTGACCGTCAGCGAGCGCGATCTCGAGCATCTCGCCGCCGATCTGTCCCGCTGGCTCGGTGACCGGGTCGGCGCGGACGGCCCGCCGACGATCTCGGAGCTGACGCGACCGCAGGCGGGCGGCATGTCGAGCACGTCGATCCTGTTCGAGGCCGAATGGAGTGTCGGCGGACGCGCGGAGAAGGGCTCGTTCGTCGCCAGGATGGCGCCGGAGGACGATTCCTTCCCGGTGTTCGAAACCTACGATCTGGCCACCCAGTACCACGTCATCGAAGGTGTCGCCGCCGCGACCGACGTGCCGGTCCCGGAGCTGTGCTGGCTGGAGACCGACGAGAAGGCGCTCGGCTCACCGTTTTTCGTGATGAGGCGGGTCGACGGACGGGTGCCGTCGGACAATCCGCCCTACGTCTTCGTCGGCTGGTTGCTCGACGCGCAGGCCGAAGAGCGCGATCGACTCACCGGCGACACCCTCGAGATCTTCGCGAAGATCCACGCCATCGTCGATCCCGCGGCGCGTTTCCCGATGCTCGACGGGCCGGGACAGGCGCTGCGCAGGCATGTCGACGCCCAGAAAGCCTGGTACCGCTGGGCATTGGCCGATGACGGTTACGAGATCCCGCTCATCGAACGCGGCTTCGCCTGGCTCGAGCAGCACTGGCCCGCCGACCCCGGACCCGATGTGCTGAGCTGGGGCGATGCGCGACCCGGCAATATCATCTACCGGGAATTCGAGCCGGTCGCGGTACTGGACTGGGAGATGGCGGCGTTGGGGCCGCGCGAACTCGACGTGGCGTGGGTGATCTTCATCCACCGCTTCTTCCAGGATCTGGCCGTCAAATTCGGCCAGCCGGGTCTGCCGGACTTCCTGCGCCGCGACGCGGTCGCCGCCGAATACGAGAAACGCAGCGGCTACCGGGTACGCGACCTGGACTTCTACCTCGTCTACGCCGCGCTGCGGCACGCGATCGTGATGGCGCGGGTGACCCGTCGCATGATCCATTTCGGCGAGGCCACCGTTCCCGAGGACCGCGACGACTACGTGATGCACCGCGCGAGCCTCGAGGCGATGCTCGACGGCACCTACGAATGGGACTGACCATGCCTTCACCCCTGGACGAATACGCCATCCACCAGACCACGCTGCCCTTCACCCGGGTGGCGAGCAGTGACCGGAACTTCTACGACCGCAGCTACTTCAACGCTCACAACCGCGACGGCGGCCTGTTCCTGATCACCGGATTCGGCGTCTACCCGAATCTCGGGGTGACCGACGCCTACGCGTGCGTGCGACGCGGCGACATCCATCGCACGGTGCGTTTCTCCGACGCCTTGGGCGACCGCGATCTCGCGATGCGGGTCGGCGGCTACCGCATCGAGGTCGTCGAAGCGCTGCAACGGATCC
The DNA here is from genome assembly GCF_019038455.1 of Nocardia noduli. Classification (NCBI taxonomy): domain Bacteria; kingdom Bacillati; phylum Actinomycetota; class Actinomycetes; order Mycobacteriales; family Nocardiaceae; genus Nocardia; species Nocardia noduli. The sequence continues at coordinate 67,759 of NZ_JAFMPL010000019.1, read as the reverse complement.
GGGTGATCTGCGAACACGACGAACTCTCGTTCGACCTCACCTGGACCGGCTCGTTCCCCGCCGTGCAGGAACAGCCGCACCTGGTGCTCACCGGCAACCGGCCCCTCATCGAAGCCTCTCGATTCGCCCAGGTCGGCTCCTGGGCGGGCACTCTGAGTATCGAAGGCGAGGACGTCGCCATCGACCCCGCCGTGTGGACCGGCAGCAGGGATCGCTCGTGGGGGATCCGCCCGGTGGGCGAGCCGGAACCGCCCGGGCGCGCGGCGAGTGAGCCCTCCGGCGGCTTCTGGTGGTTGTACGCGCCCTTGCGTTTCGACGATTTCGCCATCATCGTCATCGTGCAGGAGGAGCCCGACGGCACCAGAACCCTCAACGACGCGGTACGCGTCTGGCCCGACGGCCGCACCGAACAACTCGGCTGGCCCCGCATCTCCCTGCGCTATCGCTCCGGCACCCGCGTCCCGATCAGCGCCAGACTCGACCTCACCACCCCCGACGGCAAACCCCTCGAAGTGGAGATCACCACGGGTGTCGGTGTCCCGCTGCACGTCGGCTGCGGTTACAGCGGCGACCCCGACTGGCAGCACGGCCAGTGGAAAGGCCGCGACTGGACCAGCACCAGCCGCTACGACCTCACCGATCCCGCCGTCGCGGCGCGCATCCCCTACGGCGTGACCGACCACGTCGCCCACGCCCGCTGCGGAGACGCCGAAGGGTGGGGGCTGTTCGAACACGGGAGTCTCGGACGTCACGATCCCACCGGCTTCGCCGATTGGACCTCGGTCGCCCCCTGAGGTTCTCGCCGACGTAGGCCAGGCGCGGCTCGACCTGTCCGCCACGAATGTCCGGTGAACCGATGGCCGCGGGCATACCGTTCTGCCGTGTGGGACGGACCCGAGTCGGGCGCCGACCGGGTGACTACACCGGATGCGGTGCGGACGTGTCGAGGAAGGCGGCTGCCGCGATCACCACGCCGTCCATCACCCTTTTCGGCACGATCAACGGTCCGTGGCCGGACAGGATCGCCGCGGCTTCCGCGACGCTCGGCGTGCCGATCGCTGCCGAGGTCCGGTCGGCGGGGTGTGGGACCTCGACGCGGGACAGCGCGTCGGCGGTGTACACGAGCAGTGGAACAGCCAGTGTTCGGGCGACTTCGAGCAGGCCGCCCTCGTCGGCGCGGCGGTCGACAGTCGCCAGGCAGACGATCCGGAATTCACGACGGAGTTCGGCGAGAGCCGTGACTATCCGCACTGCCGAGACGGCGGGGCGAAGGCCGAGTCCCACAGCGATACGTGGCAATTCACGACTCTCATCCACCCGGATACCACCGCAGCGGCGCGTGCGTCTCGCGAAGCCGTATCGGGCACGCGGCGCACATACACGGTGTCATCATCGGACAGCCCCGAGACTCAGACGACCACGCCGTCGCGGGCGAAGTCTGCCGCCGCGGCGACGAAACGCGCTGTCGCGGCGGGGTTTCCGGCCGGATGGGTGTGCAGGTAGGAGGCGTGCACGTTGTGGACGAGCGCGCCCTCGACGACACGTTCGCCCAGGCCACCGCGCCAGCCCCACGCGGAACCCGCGGTGGCGGCGGACACCAGGCGGGTGCGGTGGAATTCGTGACCGCGTACACGTTCACCGGTGCGCCAGAGCGGGGAATCGGCCAGGGCCACCGCGTCGCGGTAGCCGAGGGTCAGGCGGGGTCCGAATTCCGCGTCGGCATCGACCACTCCCGCCATGGCGTGCCCGTCGAGCGAGCGGACGAGGTAGAGCAGTCCTGCGCATTCGGCGTGCACGGGTAGTCCATCCGATGCCAGTTCGCGGACCGCCGTCAGCAGCCGGATGTTGGCGGCGAGTTGAGCGGCGTGCTCCTCCGGGAAACCACCGGGAAGCACGAGACCGGCTGTGTCGGGCGGCAATTCGTCACGCAGCGGATCGAAGACGACGACACGCGCGCCCGCGGCGGTCAGCAGTTCACGATGCTCGGCGTATCCGAAGGTGAACGCGGGACCACCCGCCATCGCGATCACCGGGGCGACCCGACGCGGCGAGGAGATCGAGCCGAGCGCGTCACCCGTTCCATCAGCGGCGATCGAGTCGACAGAGACGACCGGGCCACCGATGCTCGCCGAACCATTCGCGGTCGCCGAGTCACCGGCACTCGTGCCGGAAGGACCGACGCCGAAAGGCATGCCCCCGTTCGGCGAACCGTGGCTGTCAGGTGCGGAGTCGACCGCAGTCGCGGCCACGGCATTTTCGGCCGACACCGAAGCATCACCTCCGCCGACAGCTATCCGCTCGCGCGCGATGGCTCCGACTTCGGCCTCCGGATCCCACGCGGGACCGCCGACCGTACTGCGGGCCAGCCCCGCGATCGCGGCCAGATCCACATGGGCCGCGACGAGATCGGTCATGGCCGCCACCGCGATCGTCGCGGCCGAACCGTGTTCGATGGCGGGGATGAGGCCCAGATGCCGTGAGGGCACTTCCAATTCGGCCATGCGGGGCAGCGAGCCGAGCACCGGCAGACCCACCCTGGTGCAGGCCGCGCGCAACACCTGTTCGTGTCGTTCGCTGCCGACCCGGTTGAGAATCACCCCGCCGAGCCGCACCGAGGTGTCGAAGGTGGCGAAACCGTGCAGCAGCGCCGCGAGGCTCTGACTGTGACCACGGGCGTCCACGACGAGCACGACCGGCGCGCCGAGCAGACTCGCGACCTGCGCCGTCGACCCCTCGGCCACCGGACCCGCCTGGTTCTCGTCGATCCGGCCGTCGAACAGTCCCATGACGCCTTCGACCACGGCCAGGTCGCAGCCCCGCACGCCGTGCAGGTACAGCGGCACCACCCGATGCTCGCCCACCAGTACCGGATCGAGATTGCGTCCGGGCCTGCCCGCCGCCAGCCCGTGATAGCCGGGGTCGATGTAATCCGGTCCCACCTTGAACGGCGCGACCCGATGCCCGGCCCGCCCCAACGCGCCGATCAAACCCGTTGCGAGCGTGGTCTTCCCGCTCCCGGACGCGGGCGCCGCGATCACCACCGCCGGCACGTTCATCGGAGGTCCCCGACCGCGAACACCCGTGATCGGTCCGTGCGCGAGCGGCTCCGCTCCCCCGTCGACACCGTCCCCCGAGCGCCGGTCACCATTCGATACCGCGCTGACCCTTGCGGCCCGCGTCCATCGGATGCTTGACCTTCGTCATCTCGGTGACCAGATCCGCGACCTCGAGCAACGCGGGCGGCGCGTCACGACCGGTGATGACGACGTGCTGATTGCCCGGGCGCTCGCGCAGCGTATCGACGACGTCATCGATGTCCACCCAGCCCCATTTGAGCGGATAGGTGAATTCGTCGAGCACGTAGAACCGGTGCTGTTCGGCCCGCAGCCGCCGGGCGATCTCCTGCCAGCCCGCCAGCGCGGCGGCGGCGTGATCCTCGTCGCTGCCCGGTTTACGGGTCCACGACCAGCCCTCGCCCATCTTGTGCCACTCCACCGCGCCGCCGGCACCGGTCTCCTCGTGCAATCGGCCGAGGGTGCGGAAGGCGGCTTCCTCGCCCACCTTCCACTTGGCGCTCTTGACGAACTGGAAGACCGCCACGTCGAAGCCCTGGTTCCAGGCGCGCAAGGCCATGCCGAACGCCGCCGTCGACTTGCCCTTACCCGGCCCGGTGTGCACGGCCAGCACCGGCTGGTTGCGGCGCTGGCGCGTGGTCAGCCCGTCTTCCGGAACGGTTTCCGGCACGCCCTTGGGCATCGAATCTCCTCGTTCGTCGTTCGCGTCGTGCGGGTTTCGACCGAAACCCCGGTCACCGTTCAGGCGGCCCGTGCGGCCGGGCCTCCGCCGCGCCCGGCCCGGACGATGTCGGCCACCGAATCGCCGGTCAACTCGGCCAGGCGGACGTAGCCCGCCCGCAGATCACGTGCCAGATCGGCGGCCAGCCCGAGACGCACCATGCCGCGCTCGCAGTCGACGACCATCGCGGTCACCGCCTCGCTCGCCAGCAACGACGCGGCGGCACGGGCCCGCGGCACCGGGTCGACCCCCCCGGTCGCACGACCGTCGGTGAGCAGCACGAGCATCGGACGACGTCGCGGATCGCGCACCCGCTCCCGGTGGACGACCTCGCGGGCCTTCAGCAGCCCGGCGGCCAGCGGCGTCTTGCCGCCGGTACGCAGACCGGACAGGCGGCGTACCGCGATATCGACCGACGAGGTCGGCGGCAGGACCAGTTCGGCTTCGGCTCCGCGCACGGTGATCACGGCGACCTTGTCGCGGCGCTGGTAGGCATCGCGCAGCAGGGCGACGATCGCGCCGGTGACCGCGGAGAGCCGGTCGCGCGCCGCCATCGACCCGGAGGCGTCGACCACGAAGACGATCACATTGCCTTCGCGCCCTTCGCGATACGCGCCGCGCAGATCCTCGGCGGCCAGCGCGAGCGGACCGTCCACGCGGCCACGGCGGTGCTGGTGGGGGGCGGCGGCGAAGATCGTGCCGAGCAGGTGGAGTCCGGCGGAGGTGTCGGTGCTCGGACGCACCATTCGGCCGTGCCTGGTCTCGGCGCGGGAGCGACGGCCGGGAGCGCCTTCGCCGACGCCGGGAACTTCCCAGCGTGGCGCGGCGGCGGTCGTGGATGCCGGAGCGCCCGTGCGGTTCTCGCGGGACTTCCCGCCGCGCGGACCGTCGGGGGGCGAATCGGGGTCGTCGTCGGGATCGGCACCGGCCGGATCGTCCTCGGCCGAATTCTGTTCGCGCGTGCCGTCTGGCCCGTCGTCGGATCCCGAATCGTCGGCCGCGGAATCCTCACGTGGCGCGTCGCCGTCCCGGGTATCGCGCGGTCCGGAATCCTCGGCCTGCTCTTCGTCGGCCCGATCGACCTCCGCGGCGGCGTCGCGCATCGCGTCGTCCAGCTGGTCCTCGGTGATACCGGGCTCGTCGAAGGGATCGCGGCGACGGCGATGCGGTAGCGCGAGTTCCGCGGCGACCCGGACGTCCTCCTCGGTCACCGCGTCACCGCCGCGCCAGGCGGCGTAGGCGGTCGCGGTGCGGGCGACGACGAGGTCGGCGCGCATCCCGTCCACATCGAAGGAGGCACACAGCGCGGCGATCCGGCGCAGTTCGGCGTCGTCGAGCGCGATACGCGCGACCCGGTCGCGGGCGGTCAGGATGCGGTCGGCGACCGCGCGATCGGCACCGGCGTAGTTGGCCGCGAAACCGGCCGGGTCCGCCTCGTAGTCGAGTCTGCGGCGCACCACGGCCATCCTGGTGTCGACGTCGCGGGAGGCCACCACGTCGACGGTCAGGCCGAAACGGTCGAGCAGCTGCGGACGCAGTTCGCCCTCTTCCGGATTCATGGTGCCGACCAGGACGAAACGCGCCGGATGCGAATGCGAGACGCCGTCGCGTTCGATATGCACCCGCCCCATCGCCGCGGCGTCGAGCAGCACGTCGACCAGGTGATCGTGCAGCAGGTTGACCTCGTCGACGTACAGCACGCCGTGATGGGCGGCCGCGAGCAGACCGGGCCGGAAGGCCTGTTCGCCGTCGCGCAGCACCCGTTCCAGATCCAGGGATCCGACCACCCGGTCCTCGGTCGCGCCGACGGGCAGTTCCACCAGGCGCGCGGGCCGCGCGCCGGTCTCGTCCACGACCGGCGGGAGCAGTTGCGCCAGCGCGCGAACCACGGTCGACTTCGCGGTGCCCTTCTCGCCGCGCACGAGCACACCGCCGATTCCCGGGTGCACCGCGCACAGGATCAACGCCAGTTGCAGCTGTTCCTGCCCGACCACCGCCGAGAACGGGAACCCGGCTTCGAGGTCCGCGCGCGACCCGGCAGAGTGGGACGGTGGTGCTATTTCGGCGTGGGACACGGACATACCCCTCACACTATTCGCGGGCGTCGGCCCGGGCGTCGGCACCCCGTCCGTGCCGGAGTCCACCCGGCGCGGGGGCCGCGAGCCGAGGTGAGCCGGAACACACGCGCCCGCCCCGGAGTCGGGACGGGCGCGCGCGACACCGGAGGACTATCCCCTGCGCATGGGCAGGTGGGTGATGCCGTCGTCGTCGAATTCCGCGCCGTCGGGCTTGAACCCGAATTTGGCGTACATGTCCACGAGGTAGGTCTGCGCGTTGAGCCGGGCGGGCGCCGATCCGACCTCGGCCAGCGCCGCCTTCAGCAGCCTGGTGGTGTATCCGTGGCCGCGCAGCGGGGCGGCGGTACAGAGACGTCCGATACGGAAGCTCTTGACCCCGTCGTCGTGCTCTTCGAGCAGCCGCAGGGTCGAGATGACCTCACCGTCGTCCTCGAGCCAGAAGTGCCGGGTCTCCGGTTGCAGGTCGAGTCCGTCCAACTCGGGGTACGCGCACTTCTGCTCGACGACGAAGACTTCGACGCGCAATTTCAACAGCTGATACAGGGTGGCGGTATCGAGATCCAGTGACCATGACCGTTTGAGAGCAACCGTTGACATCATCGCGTCTTGCTATCACACCAGCGCTGTCGACGCGACCTCGGCGCGGGTCGCCGTGTCGACCGCCACATCCGTGAGATTCAGCGTCTTGGACGTCCAGTTCCAGACTTCCTGGAACAGCGCCTTGTTCTCCGACAGCTTCACGCCCAGCGACGGGATCATGGTCTCGAGTTTCGGCGTCCACTCGCTGTACTCGCGCGGGAAGCAGCGCTGGAGGACATCGAGCATGGCGGTCACACAGGTCGACGCCCCCGGGGAGGCGCCGAGCAGGCCCGCGATGCTGCCGTCCTCGGCCGCGATGACGGCGGTGCCGAGTTCGAGGACACCACCCGCGCCCTTGCGCCGGATGATCTGCACGCGCTGCCCCGCGGTGATGAGTTCCCATTCGCGGCCGTCGGCGCGCGGGATGAACTCTTCCATCGTGTAGACCTTGCCCGCCTGCGATTTCAGCAGTTCGGAGACGAGGTACTTGACCAGCGACAGCTCGGTCAGGCCGACGCCGAGCATGGGGGCCAGGTTGCCCGCCCTGATCGACTTGAACAGATCGCCGTTACTGCCGTCCTTGAGGAATTTCGGCGTCCAGCCCGCGTAAGGACCGAACAGCAGCCCGGCCTCCCCGTCGATGACGCGGGTGTCCAGGTGCGGGACCGACATCGGCGGCGCGCCGACGGCGGCCTTGCCGTACACCTTGGCCCGATGCTGACCGATGAGCCCGCGGTCGGTGCAGCGCAGGAACTGGCCGCTGACCGGGAAGCCCGCGAAACCCGCGATCTCCTTGACGCCCGACTTCTGCAGCAGGGGCAGCGCTCCTCCGCCCGCGCCGACGAAGACGAATTTCGCCGCGATGGTGCGGATCTTGCCGTTGCGGGTGTTGCGGACCTTCACCAGCCAGCTGCCGTCGGCCTGCTTGGACAGGTTGCGCACCTCGTGCCCGAAGGCCAGATCCGCGCCGGTGGCGCCGAGATGGGCGAGCAGTTCCTTGGTCAGCGAGCCGAAGTCGATATCGGTGCCCGCGTCGGTCCAGTTCAGCGCGATCGGATCGGAGAAATCGCGACCGCGCGCCATCAGCGGTAACCGCCTGCTGAACTCGTCGGGGCTGTCGATGTACTCCATCCCCTCGAACAGCGGGTGACGGGCCAGCGCCTCGTAACGCTTGCGCAGGTACTCGACGTCGGAGGCGCCGTGCACGAAGCTGACATGCGGAATCGGGTTGATGAAACCGGACGGGTCGCCGAGCACGCCGTTCTCCACCGCGTAGGCCCAGAACTGACGCGACACCTGGAAGCGCTCGTTGATGTCGATGGCTTTGCTCACATCGACCGAACCGTCCGCGTTCTGCGGGCTGTAGTTCAGTTCGCACAGCGCCGAGTGGCCGGTGCCCGCGTTGTTCCACGGGTCGCTGCTCTCCGCGGCGGCGGCATCGAGTCGCTCGAACAGCGAGATCGACCAGTCCGGCTGCAGCTGCCGAAGCAGCGCGCCGAGGGTGGCACTCATGATTCCTGCACCGATGAGGACAACATCGGTCTTCTCTGTCATGGCAGCGTTCGGCACGGGTAGATCGACTTCCTTGTCACTCTGCGCAGCCCACCGGCTGGGTGGAGCTGCCTGGGCACATGCGCTATGCGGTTGTTGCCGAGCCTGGCGTCGTGGCTTCGGCTCGAATTGCTGGCGGAGAAGAGGTTACCCGCCGTTCACCTACTGCCAATTGTGCACCTCGACACCGCGGCAACCTGCAACAAACCGGGTGAATGTGACGTAGATGCCTCCTCGGCGGTTCGGTGATCTCACACGCCGTCGGCCCAGATATCGCCTAGATTGGGACACGTGACCGAAAAAACCTCATATGCCGTGTCGGACATCACGGACCGGGCTCAGTGGCAGCCCGACATTCTCGGTGCGGGTTACGAGCAGCGAACCCTGCCTCTCGGCCCCGACCCGGACGGCGAGGGCGACGCGGTCGCGACGCTGGTGCGCTACACCCCCGGCGACGACGCGGCCGAGGTCACCGAACCCACGGTCCTCTACGTGCACGGTTTCACCGACTACTTCTTCCAGCGCCATCTGGCCGAGCATTTCGCCGAGCGCGGGCACCGCTTCTACGCGCTCGACCTCCGCAAATGCGGACGCTCGCTGCGCGAGGGACAGACCCCGCACTATGTGACCGATCTCGCGCTCTACGACGCCGAACTCGACGAGGCCGCGCGCATCATCGCGCAGGAGACCGACGCGCCGCTGCTGATCGTCGCGCATTCGACGGGCGGGCTGATCACCGCGCTGTGGCTGGATCGGCTGAACCGCACATCGGGAACCGTCGCGTCCGGAATCGTCGGCCTCGTGCTCAACAGCCCGTGGCTGGACCTACAGGGCCCGGCCTACTACCGCAGCGTCGGCACCCCGATCATCAACGCGGTCGGCCGGGTCAGGGCGATGGTCGCGCTGCCCGGGTCCGAGATCAGGACCTACGGCGACAGCCTGCACCACACGGTGTCGGGCGAATGGGATTACAACCTCGACTGGAAGCCGCTGTCCGGATTCCCGGTCCGGCTCGGGTGGCTGCGGGCGATCCGCACCGGGCACGCCGAATTGCACAGGGGACTCGATGTCGGGGTGCCGTCGTTGATCCTGCGGTCCCGGGTGACCAGGTTCATGCGCGAATACGGTCCGGCCGCCGACGTCGCCGACGTCGTGCTCGACGTGCGTCAGATCCAGCGCTGGGCGGGCTGCATCGGCGACCGCACCAATATCGTGCCCATCGACGGGGCCCGCCACGACGTCTTCCTGTCCTCGGAGCGGCCACGCACGCAGGCGTTCACCGAACTCGACAACTGGCTCGCCTGGCTGGCGGGGTACCGCGCGACTACCGATTCACCAGAGGCTGGTGCGTAGCACGATCTCGGTCGCGAGTTCGTTGCCCGCGGCGCTGGCGACGTTGTCGACGTCGACCTCGACGACGCGGAACTCCCCGTAGACGAAGCGCCCCGACGCGTCGGCCACCGAACGCGGCAGGCTCTTGGTCACCAGCACCGTCACCGGAAGTTCCATCGGACGGCAGGCGGGGTCGGCGACGACCCCGTCCGCCGCGGGAGCGGCCGGATGGCCCCGGTCCGCGACGATCAGGCTGACGAAACGACCGAAGGTCCCCGAGCAGACCTGCCAGGCCAGCGCGGCGCCCGCGCCGCGCGCGGCGACATTGGCGTAGGGCACGCCGAGTTCGTCGAGGATGGCGTGCACCGCGGGCGCGTCGAGCCCGTCGATGGACTCCACGACGATGGTGCGCAGGTCCGAATTGTGGAGTCGGGCACATACCTGGTCGTACACGTCCACGGGGTCACCCGCGTCGGGTAGCAGCAACACGCTGTGCCGCGTATCCGGCCCGTCGACCCGCACGGTCCAGGCCCGGTCACCGACTGTGATCCGCCGAGATTTCATGCCGGGGTACGGTACACCGCTCGGTTGAACTCGCCCGCGTCGCCGCGTCGTCCGGGCCGAGTCGCGCCCGCCGTCATCGCCCGGCATCGCCGGGCGTCTCCCGCGTCACCGATTCGTCGTTCACCCATCCGCCGCACGTACCGCCGAAGACTCCGTACTCGATATCGAGGCGTCCGGCGCGAGCGCGACAGCGGCGGGGCGATGCGGCTGCACCGGCGCGGGCACGAGCAGCGCGGGGGCGAGCACCGGGAGGTCGGCGGGAGCGCCGCCGCGGATCAGTTCCTCGATCCGGGTGATGTCGAGATGTTCCTCGAGGAGATCGGCCAGCAGGTCCAGTTGCGCCGAACGCACCGCCGCCACCGAGATACCCTCGGCGACAACGTAATCGAAGCGTCCGGCCCGATCGGCGACGATACGCAGCCAGGCGCGCCGGAATTCGTCGGATTCGAGCAGGCCGTGCAGGTGGGTGCCCCACACCGCGCCGCGCACGCTGCCCTCCTCCTGACCATCCACTTCCAGCCACGCCCGATCGCCGCTGTGGGTGACCCGTCCGTGGTGGATCTCGTAGCCCGACACCGCGATTCCCTCGGTCGCGGCGCCGCCCGCGCCCCGGCCGTCGACCGTGCGCAGCACCTTCACCGGATCGAATTCGATGTCGAGATCGAGCAGACCGAGCCCGTTGACCATCCCGGCCTCGGATTCGACATCGTCGCTGATCTGTTTGCCCAGCATCTGATAGCCGCCGCAGATACCGAGGATCGGGCGGCCGGTCGCCGCGCGCTCGCGCAGCGCCTTCGCGATACCGCTGCGCCGCAACCACTCCAGATCCGTGACGGTGGACTTGCTGCCGGGCAGCACCACCAGATCGGCGTCGGCCAGCCGGGACGGCTCGGTCACCCAGCGCACCGCGACGCCCGGTTCGCACGCCAGTGCCTCGACGTCGGTGGAATTCGAGATGCGCGGCAACCGGACGGCGGCCACGGTCAGCCACTGCGCGCCGACCGGCGACCGCGGCCTGCCGACGGCCGCGTCGCCGACCGTGCCGAGCGAATCCTCGGCGTCGATCCACAGATCGTCGGCGAAAGGGATCACCCCGAGGGTCGGGCGGCCGGTCAGCTCGGTCAGGCGTTCCAGGCCGGGACGCAACAGTTCGACGTCACCGCGGAATTTGTTGATGACGAAGGCCGAGATGAGCTGTTGATCGGCGGGGTCGAGAACCGCCACGGTGCCGAACAGGTGCGCGAGCACACCGCCTCGGTCGATATCGCCGACGACGAGCACGGGTAGTCGGGATTCCTGCGCCAGACCCATATTCGCCAGATCGGTGGCACGGAGATTGATCTCGGCGGGCGAGCCCGCACCCTCGCAGATCACCACGTCGAATTCGGCGCGCAGCGAATCCAGTTCGGTGGCGACGATTCTGCGCAGACTCTGCCGGTGCTGGAAGTAGTCGCGCGCGCCCACGGTGCCGACGGCCTTGCCGCGCACCACCAGTTGCGAGCGCCGGTCGCTGCCGGGTTTGAGCAGGACCGGGTTGAATCGGACGCTCGGCTCGAGTCCGCAGGCCTGGGCCTGCAATGCCTGCGCTCGGCCGATCTCGCCGCCGTCGAGGGTGACGACGGAATTGTTGGACATGTTCTGGGCCTTGAACGGGGCGACCTTGACGCCACGACGGGCAAGCAGGCGGCACAGCCCGGCCACCACCACGCTTTTCCCGGCGTCGGAGGTGGTGCCCGCGACCAGTAACGCTCCCTTCACGACGTGACCGTCGCCGGGATACCACCGGACCGCGCGCGCGACCGCCCCCGCGCGCCCACGCGACCACCCGACGGCGTGGGCCCCCCGCACCGCCGAACCCTCACGGCAGCGTGAGGATCTCGGCGCCGGTGTCGGTGACCACGAGGGTGTGCTCGAACTGCGCGGTCCACTTGCGGTCCTTGGTGACCACGGTCCAGCCGTCGTCCCAGATCTCGTAGTCGATGCCGCCGAGGTTGATCATCGGCTCGATGGTGAAGGTCATCCCCGGTTCGATCACCGATTCGATCGCGGGCTGGTCGTAGTGCAGGATCACCAGGCCGCTGTGGAAGGTCGGGCCGACGCCGTGACCGGTGAAATCGCGGACGACGCCGTAGCCGAATCGGTTCGCGTAGGACTCGATCACCCGCCCGATGACGTTGAGCGCCCGTCCCGGCCGCACCGCCTTGATGGCGCGCGCGGTGGCCTCCTCGGTCCGCTCGACCAGCAGCCGGACCTCCTCGTCGACATCGCCGGCGAGGTAGGTCTTGTTCGTATCGCCGTGCACGCCGTCGATGTAGGCGGTGACGTCGATATTGACGATGTCACCGTCCTCGATCACCGTCGAGTCGGGGATGCCGTGGCAGATCACCTCGTTCAGTGACGTGCAGCACGACTTCGGGAAACCCTTGTAGCCGAGCGTGGACGGGTAGGCCCCGTGATCGCACATGTACTCGTGCGCGATGCGGTCGAGTTCATCGGTGGTGACGCCGGGCGCCACCGCCTTACCCGCTTCCTCGAGCGCGCGCGCCGCGATCTTTCCCGCGAGCCGCATCTTCTCGATCGTCTCCGCGGTCTGTACCCAGGGCTCACGCCCCTCGTTCACGGTCTTCTTCCACGCGTACTCCGGGCGCTCGATCGAGCGGGGCACCTCACGCGTGGGCGACTGCGTGCCGGGTACGAGGGGTTTGCGGGTCCGAACTGCCATGGGACAAGACTATCCGGACCGGTCGATCACCACCCGGCGGTGCCGGGCGCCGCCGATGCCCGTCCTCATTCCACCTTGCGGTAGACGATCGTCGCCTCGGTGCCGACCCCGCCGTTCTCCCTGGTCGCCACGACCCGCACGACCGCCGACCGATTCGTGCGGTGTTCCACGCGCGCGGCGAAGGTGACGGAGGTGTCGACGGGGCTGTGGCGCAGGTAGGTGATGTGCAGCGAGGTCGGCCGCAGCCGTTCCGACGCCGCGGCGACGGCCTCGGCGGCGGCCAGTTCCGACAGCCACACCGAGATACCCCCGTGGATCCCGCCGCCGGGGTTGCAGATCTCCCTGTTGACACGCACGAGCAGATCGGCGGCGTCGCGGCGCGATTCGAGGTCCATGTCGAGTACCCCGAGCGGATGGGGCGCCCGGTCGAGATCCTCGCGCGAGGCCGGAGCGCGCGCCGGGCCGACTCGTTCGCCCGGGAAGAAGTGCAGTCGCACCATGCCGGTGGCGATCGCGGTGCCGTCCTCGGCGCGTATCACCCCGGCCCCGGCCCCGTACTCCTTCCCGACGTGCATCGTCCTACCCTCGGCGGTCAACACACCGCTGTCGCTCGTGACCGGGTCGCAGAATTCGAGCAGCAGTTCGGTGGTGACGGCACGCACATGCGGCTGGGCCGCCACGAACACGCTGTGACCGAAGACGATATCGGCGAGGACGCCCAGCGATCCGTGCGCGTAGTTTCCGTCGAGCCCGTGCAGCCAGGGACCGATGTCCATCACGGCGGTGGAGGTCTCCGCGTCGGCGGCGATGGTCTGCACCCGGAACAGGTGGTCGGGACGCACCGCGATCTCCGGTGCCGCCCCCTCGCCCGGGGCCGTCCCCTCGACCGAACCCTGCCCGCGCATATCGCTCGTCACCGACTGTCCTCCCGGCCGACATCCCGAAACCGTTCGTCTCGGAAACCATCTGTCTCGTAGCCATTGGACACCCTCGGTCTCCCGACCGTCGCGGCGGATCGGACCGAACGCCCGGTTATCGCAGCGCGGCCACCGCCCGCAGCCGCGCCATCGCCTCGGCGTCCGGGTGGTATTCGACCCGGTAGCGCGGCGGGTAGACGCCGGGAACCGGTCGGAGATCGACCTCGGCGCGCAGATGTTCGTACTGCGAGCCGTACACCTGTGCCGCCAACGTCGACTCGGCGGCGGTGATCTCCCGCCAGGCCCGATGGTCGCGCGCGACCCGGTACGGGACCAGCCGCCCCGCCTCGTCCACCGTGTACGGCATCGGCGACACCGGCCGCACCGCGTCGTCGTACAACCGGCGTGCCATCTCGACCAGCCGCACCACGTGCTCTTCGGAGAACTCCACCCCGATCAGGACGCCGACGTTCTGCGCGATGAACACGATCGGCCGCGCGCCCACCTTCGCGCCGATGCCGCTCAGCCAGCCGTCGACCAACGGCAGCGATCCCGCGTACAGGTCGCCGCTCAGATCGGGAATGTGCAGCATCCCCGCGCTCGAGCCCGGGTCGTAGGCGGCGACGGTGTCGAACGACTCGGCCAGATTGACACGGGCGGCGCCGAACAGGCCCCCGGGAAAACGCATGCGCCGGAGTGTATGCGGCACAGCGGATCCGACGAAAAAACGAGAGACCGCCGTTCGATGCGCGCATTGCGGGCGACCCGATTCGACGGTCGCCGGTGCGAGCACTTGTTAACCTGCCGTTCGCCCGCGCGCTGCCCGCCCTCCGAGGGACTGGCCCACGATGGGTCCATGCGATCGGTCGTCATCGGAGGCGGACACCTCGGTACCGCCCACGCGCTCGCCGCGGTGCGCCGAGGGCACGAGGTCGTGCAACTCGAGCGGGAGTCGAGTGCGCGGGGCGCGACGGTGCGCGACAGCGGACTCGTGCGGGTGTCGGGATGCGCGTCCACCGACCTGGAGGCGGCTCTGCTCGCCCGGCAACTGTGGGAGGAGATCGGCGGCAGGGTGCCGGGCATCGGGTTCCGGCCGACCGGCTCGCTCACCGTGATCCGCACCGACGCGGAACTCGCCGTCGCCGAGGCAGCGGCGGCAGACGCCGACGCGCGCTCGCGCGGCCTGGAACTGCTGGAGCCCGAAGCCGTGCGGGCGCTCACCCCGGCGCTGCGTGGCAAATTCCTCGCCGGACTGCACTGTTCGACCGATTCCGTCATCGAACCGCGCCGCGCCCTCCCCGCGCTGCGCGCCTCTCTCACCGCGACCGGGCGCTACACCTTCCACTCCGGCGCCGAGGCCAGAGCGGTCACCGATACCGGTTCGGGCGCACGGGTTCTCGACGATCACGGCCGGGTCTTCGACGCCGATCTGGTCCTGCACTGCCCCGGTGCGACCCACACCGGCCTGACCCGCGAACTCGCCGGTGTCCTGCCGTTGCGCCGGGTGCGCGCGCAGATGATGCAGACCGCACCGCTGGGCGAACCATTGACCACCGCCGTCGCCGACGGTGACAGTTTCCGCTACCACCCCGGTTTCGCGGGTCCGGCCGTCGACGCGCTGATCGCCGAACAGTCCCAGACCGCCGTCGCCGCGGAACACACGATGCAACTGCTCTGTGTCCAGCGCCTGCACGGTGGACTGACGATCGGCCGGACCCACGAATCCGCCGAACCCTTCCCCTTCGACGTGGACGAGGCCCCCTACGACCACCTCACCCAGGTCACCGAGGAACTGCTCGGCCGGAAATTGCCCCGGGTGCTGCGGCGTTGGGCCTACGTCCGGAGCCACGGCACCGACCCGTCGACGCCCGTCACCCGGATCCGGGCGAGCGACAACGTCTGGGTCGTCACCGGGGCCGGACATCTCGCGACGACACTCGGCCCACTCTTCGGCGAGGACACCGCCGACCTGCTCGGACTCTGAGCCCTGCCCGGGCGTCGATCTCGGTCGAGCGCCACGCGACAGGTCACATACCGTTCAGCGGGGTGTCCCGTACCCAGACCATGCCGTTGCCGGAGTGGGCGGGCGCGAGCCGTTCCCTTGGCTCGACCCGGTCCAGACGGTAGCCGAGCCTGCGCGGCACCGCCGCGCTACGGGTATTGGCGACGTCGCAGTGGATTTCGACGTGCCCGATATCGGGCAGTGCCAGCGCGATATCGGTGAGTGCGGCGACCGACCTGGTGATGAGCCCGCGGCCGGTGTGCGCTGAGTGGCACCAGTAGCCGATTTCCAGGGCTTTCGGGCCCAGGTGGTCGCCCAGGCCGATCGCGCCCAGCACGCCGTCCTCGGAATCGAAGATGCCGTAGGCGCATTCCCCGGTGGAGTCCGGCCAGTCCGCCGACGCCTTGGCGAGGAATTCGCGTTGCCGGTCACGCGACGGGGCGTGCGCCATCCACGGCATCCAGGCGTGCAACTGATCGAACGACGCCGTGAGCGCCGCGAACTGGGCCTCGAAGTCGGTGGTCTCCCATCGCCGCAGCAACAGGTCGCCGAGTTCGATGCGCCGGGGCGGGGCGACTCCCCGCGCCAGCGCCCGCTGAGGTGGCGTCGGCTGTTCCATGTATCGATCGTCGTCGGCGCGCCGAGCGGTCGCAAGGCGATTTCGGCGGGTGGAGGTGTCGCCCGATCTACCAGCCGAGCGGCCTCAGCCCGCCAGCGCGGCTTCCTGGCGTCGGGCGCGGCGTTCGCGCCTGCGTCGGCGGAAGCGGCGAATCCTGCTCGCCGCCAACAGGACCAGTAGTGCGCCGATGAGCAACAGGGTTCCGGCGATACTCGCGGCGAGGACCGGATGGAAGACGGCGAGGGTGATGATCGCCGCGACACCGAAATCCTCGGCGGTGCTGACGACGATATTGCTCGCCGGTTCCGGCGAGGTGTTGATCGCCATCCGTAGCCCGGCTTTGACGAGATGACTGACCAGTGCCGAGGTCCCGCCGACCGCCGCCGCGGCCAACTGCGGCAGCGACCCGTCCGGTCCCGCGATCAGCGCGGCCACGACCGCGCCGGAGGCTGGGCGCACCACGGTGTGGAAGGAATCCCAGAACGAATCGAGATACGGGACCTTGTCCGCCACCGCCTCGATCAGGAACAGCACGGCCGCCGCGATCAGGACATCGGTACGTTGCAAACCGACTGGTACGTCATCGGATAACCCGGTCAGACCGTAGAGCCCGAATAACAGGACTACCGCGTAGGCATTGATTCCACTGGCCCAGCCCGCGGTGAAGATCAAAGGAAGCAGCGACACCCCGTCGATCGTAATCAGGTCCCGGCGAATGAGCACAAAGCGAGACCGCTGCCACACGATCATCGTGGCAGCGGTCCGTGCGGAGAAATCGTTGTCGCCGAATCGAATACAATTTCATAACGAGACGATAAAAATTCGATTCACGACATCCGACCGATTCCGTGTCGCTTCCGGAGTGACGCCCCCGGGTCGCTTCCCGGCGTTACTTCTCGGGCAATCGACGACGACCACCGGCGACGTCGGTGACCAGATCCGTGTAACCGTCGACGAGTTCGGCCAAGTGATACCAATGCTTGTGCGTGCTGTCGCTGCGCGGACCGTCGACATCGATCGCCTGGTTGGCATCGACCCAGCTACGCGCCATCCGATCGACGACGGACCCGAGGCTTTCGGTATGCAATGACGCACCTTGCCGATGCTGCGGGACCTCCTGCGAGATCCAGTCGTTGATATCGTCGACGAGCTCTACCCGCCGACAGTCGATTTCGGCGACAAGAAAGGCATCGCGTATCTGGGCGCGACGGGCATGCAGTTCGGCGAGGGCGTGGGCGGATCGCAACAGTTCGCGATCCAGGAAACGTCGCCCCTGGAATGCGCACAGTATTTGCGGAGCGGTCGGCAGTACCCCTACAGTCGGCGCGCTCATCGCATCCCCCGAAAATCGCCCGACACCAATGCTCTCAGTACCAACATTATTGGCTCTCGATTCGGTTTTCCCGGTCATCGGATCAGTTGTTCTCGCATCAGGCTAGCGGCATCCGGCGCTCACGGATACCAGAACGCAAGATTGCGTTCTACTTGCTGCAACCGACATGTTCTTACAGATGCAATCTCGAAGTCATCGCACGGCCGTGACCACGGGAAGTCCACGAAACAGACGGAACGGCATGTGCAAGAGGGGTTTCCGGCCTTCCGGCACCCGAGGAGCAACAGACCGCGCGGTCCGCGTGGATCGGCGGCGCGACACCCCTCCACCTCCCCCGGACTATGCAAACGACATTCATTGTCATTAAGATCCGATGCGGCGCACTCGCCAGATCCACCGATCGATGAGGAACCCGCACATGCCGATGAGGAAAACCGCCCCCGCCCCGATCGTGGGCGCGGTACTGCTGATCACCGCAATGACATTCGGCCACGCGACCGCCGACGCGACGCCCACCGACGCGGTCTCGTATCGAGCCGACACCACCTCGACCGCGACCGTCATCACCACCGATTCCGGCTCGATGGCCGCCGAGAACGGAATATTCACGATCAGGGCGGCGGACGGATCCGTGCTCGCGGGCGCCGAACTGTCCTTCCGCGTCGACGATTTCGTCTTCCCGATCGCCGCCGACATCGCCGGCGACACCGCGACGCTGACGCCGAGGTTCGACCTCGCGCACGCGACGTACCGCCCGGTCGCCCTGCCGTACGAGGACAAGGCGCCGTGGAAGAACGAGTACGACCGGGAACAGGCGGCGTGGAGCCGGATGACCAGCACCATCTCGATGGGCGCGACCATCGGCACCCTCACCGGCGGGCTCGCGGGCGCGGCGGTGGGCTGCGTACTCGGCGGCATCGCGGGGGCCACCGTCGCCGCCGCGACGATCGTCGGCCTGTTCGGCCCCTTCGTCCCCGCCGCCGCGGTCGGCTGCCTCGGCGGAATCGTCGCGGTCGGCGCACTCGGCACGGTCGCCGGGCAACTGCTCGTGACCGGACCGGTCGCGATCATGGCCGCCGCGCAGTACTTCACGACGATCAACGATGTGGAGACCCCGTGGGGCACCTACTGATGGTGGAGAGCTGGGTCGGGTCGATGAGCACCCTGCTCCCGCACGGCATCGACGACCGCGGACACCGGTTCAGCTTCCTGACCCGCGACCTCGGGCACTACCTGCGGGCGACGCCCGACACTCGCCATCCACTGCTCGGCGCGGCGAATATCCTGACCGCCGAGACCAACGACGAATCGGCCCTGGTCCCCCTGGCGCGCCGCCTGCACCGGGCTCTCGATTTCGACGGGGTGCTGTCGTCGTGTGACTACTACCTACCCACCGTCGCCGCGATCGCCGCCGATCTCGGACTCCCCGGACCGACCCGCGACGCGATGCGCGGGGCGTGCGACAAGGCGGTGACCCGCCGGATCTGTTCGGCCGCCGGGGTTCCCGGCCCGGTCTTCGCGGTGGCGGCGACCTGGGAGGAGATCGCCGCCTCGGCGGCGGAGATCGGCTATCCGGTCGTCGTCAAACCGGTCGACCTCTGCGGTGGGATGTTCGTACGCCGCGTCGAGAACGTCGACCGGTTGCGCGACGCGGTCGAGGCCATCGCGGGATTCCCCGTCAACGCGCGCGGGCAGGTCCGCGCGCCCGAGATCCTGGTCGAGGAATGTCTCGACGGTCCCGAATACAGCGTCGAGACCGTCACCCACCGCGGCCGGACCACCGTCGTCGGCATCACCGACAAATACGTGGTGGGTTCGGACTGCTTCATCGAGGCCGGGCACATGTTCCCCGCCGCGACCGACCCCGAGCAGTCGGCGGTCATCGGCGCGGTCGCCGTCGCCGCGATCGAGGCGCTCGGACTCGACGGCACGGTCGCCCACACCGAGGTCGTCGTGACCGCGCGGGGTCCACGCCTGGTCGAGGTCAATCCGCGACCGGCGGGCAATCGGATCACCGAATTGGTGCGCCGGGTCACCGGTATCGATCTCGCGGCGGTCCACGCGGATCTGGCCGCCGGGATCGAACCCGTCCTCGCACCGGTCGACACCGAAATCGGCAGCGCGGCCATCGCCTTCCTGGTACCCGAGCGCGCCGGGCGACTGGAATCCATCCTCGGTGCGGGCGAGTGGTCCTCCGACGACCGGATCGTCGATCATCACCTCGCCGCGGCGGGCAGGAACGTGCGCGTCGCCGACAACAACAACGAATACCTCGGCTACGTCATGGTCGTCGACGAGAAGCCGCGCGCAGCGAGCGAACTCGCCCAGCGGTCGATCGCCGGACTACGCGTCGCCTATCACGATCCCGGTACCCGGACATGACGGCCGCGGACACCCCCGCGACCGGACGACGGCCGCGCTCGGTCGCCGAACTCATCGACCTGGTCCGGGCGGGCGTGCTCGGCCCGCCGCCGGAGACGGTCACGGTCGCGAGCGCGTTCCTCACCGTGCACCGCACCAGGCACGCGGGCCGGACACAGCGCTATCGCAACGAGATCATCAGTGTGCGTGTCGGTTCCGCGGTCGGCTCGTGCGGACTCGAACCCGATCGGCGCGTCGACCACGCGGAGATCGTCTCCGACTGTGTCGGCGCGACGGTGGCCGCACTGCTCGACCACGCCGTTCCCGCGGTGAGGATCGCGGCACTCGACGGCTACCTCATGCACCGGCACCCGCATCCCTCGGCGGCGGGACGAACGGGCCGGACGATCGTGGTCGACGGCGCGTCGTCACTGATCAAATCGCGGAACCGGGCCCGCACGGTCGTCGACCTGCTGCCCACGCGGGGCATCCGGACCGTGCTCGTGGTCGGTGTCGTCAACTCCCTGCTCGCCGAATTGCGCGCGCGGGGAATCGGTTACATCCCGTGCGACCGCGCGGGCGGGACGACCGAATGGGACGAACCCGTCCTGAGGTCCACCGAGGCGATCACCACCCCCTACGACGCCATGCTCGTCACCGGGATGACGCTGGTCAACGGCAGTTTCGATCCTCTGCTCGAGCACGCGGGCCGCCACGGCATGCCCCTGGTGATGTTCGCGCAGACCGGCAGCGCGGTACTGCCGTGGTTCCTCGGAGACGACGCCGTCACGGCGATATCGGCCGAACCGTATCCGTTCTTCTCCCTCGACGGCGGCCCGAGCACTCATATCCACTACGACCTTTCGGAGTCCACGTGCGCACGGTAGAGCCACACGGCGGTCGATCCGGACTGCTCCGACTGATCGGCGGGACACCGGTCACCCCGATCCCGACCGAGTCCGGAAACTACTGGGCGAAAATAGAATCCGCGGGGGTGGGCGGCATGAAGGCGCGCGCCGCCGCGTCCATGCTGCTGGCCGCCATCGATCGCGGGGAACTCGCGCCCGGCGCGCCGATCATCGAATCGACCAGCGGCACACTGGGTGTGGGACTGGCACTGGCGGGGCGTGCGCTCGGCCATCCGGTCACACTCGTCGTCGACGCGGAACTCGAGCCGGATATGCGGACGCTGTTCGGCCGCTACGGCGTCGCCCTCGCCGTCGCCGAGCATCCGCATCCCGAGGGCGGCTGGCAACGCGCCCGCCTCGATCGGCTCGCGGTCCTGCGCGCGGCGACACCCGGCGCGTACTGGCCCGACCAGTACAACAACCCCGACAACGCGCTCGGCTATCTCGACATGGCCCGCGAGATTCTCGACCAGACCGAACCGATGGACGTGCTCGTCGTCACCGTCGGTTCGGGCGGTCACTCCGCGGGCCTGACCCGGGCGCTGCGCCGGTACTGGCCGCGACTGCGCGTCGTCGGCGTCGACGCGGTCGGCTCGCGGATCTTCGGCCAGCCCGCGCGCAGCCGGGTGATGCGCGGCCTCGGCAGCAGTATCCTGCCGCGCAACGTCGCCTACGCCGATTTCGACGAGGTGCACTGGGTCGGCCCGACCGAATCGGTCGCTGCCTGCCGCGACCTCGCCGCTCGTACCTGCCTCGGGGGCGGCTGGAGCACCGGCGCCGCCGCGCTCGTCTCCGACTGGGTGTCGCGCCGCGAACCGGGATCGCGGGTGCTGACCGTCTTCCCGGACGGACCGCACCGATATCTGCGCACCATCTACGACGACGACTGGTGCGCCGAGCGCGGCCTGCTCGAGGCGCCGCGTACCGAACCCGTCGAATTCGGCGACCCCGACGAATCCGAGGCACAGGGCTGGGCGCGCTGCCGCGTCGTCCGCGATCCGGCGACAGCGCGGGTATCGGCATGAGATTCGAATGGACGACGACGCGTATCGAACTCACCGAACCGCTGCGCATCTCGCGCGCCACCATGTCCGAACGCGACGCCGTATGCGTCACCCTGTCGCACGACGGCGTCTCCGGCCGGGGCGAAGTCGTCACCAGCCCGCGTCTGGGAATCACCGTCGCGACGATCGGTCGGGCGCTCGCGGACACCGCCGCGTGGGCGGCGGGCGTGGGCGACCCGGAAGCTCTGCGCGCGGCCCTGCCCGCCCTTCGCGCCCGCCTGGCCGACGCGCTGCCCGTGGCGGCGGCCGTCGATATCGCGGTGCACGACCATCTCGCCACCCGGGCCGGACAACCGTTGAGCGCCTATCTCGGTATGCCGCACTGGGATTCGGCGCCCACCGCCTACACGCTCGGCATCGGGGCCATCGAAACCACGGTTCGCTCGACCCGACGGCTGATCGACGCCGGTTTCTCCGTGCTCAAACTCAAACTCGGCGAACGCGATCCCGCCGCCGATATCGCCAGGGTCCGCGCGGTCAGGGCGGCAGCTCCGACCGCCACGCTGATACTCGACCCGAACGGAGCATGGGACGCCGAGACCGCCGTGCGGGTTCTCACCGAACTCGCCGACGCCGGGATCGCCGCGGTGGAACAACCCGTGCCCACGGGACGGCTCGACGACCTCGACGCCGTCGCGCGCGCGGTCCCGATGCCGGTGATCGCCGACGAGGACGCGGGTTCGGTCGAACAGTTGGCGGCACTGCCGACCACTTTGGCCGGAATCAATATCAAACTGGCCGAATGCGGCGGCCTGGACGCGGCCGCCTCGATGATCGACTGGGCGCGGCGCTCGGGTGTCGAGGTGATGCTCGGCTGCCAGGTGTCGACCTCGCTCGGTATCGCCCCCGCCGCGCATCTGAGCGGCGCCGCACGATGGATCGACCTGGACGGACATCTGCTCATCGCCGCCGATCCGTGGTGCGGGCTCGGCGATGTCGACGGTGTCCTGCGCCGTCCCGCCGGGCCCGGACTCGGAATCCGCCGACGGGAAGCCGCGTGAACACGCTGGCGTTGTTCCGGACGTTCCCGCCGTCGGTGCGCTTACTCCTGGTCAACCAGTTGGCGGGTAATACCGGGTTCTATCTGCTCATCCCGTTTCTCGCCGACTACCTGCTACACGATCTGGCGTTGTCCGCCGCGACCGTGGGCGTTGTGCTCGGGGTGCGCAATCTGAGCCAGCAGGGCTTGTTCCTGGTCGGCGGGTCGGCGGCCGATCGGCTCGGCGCGCGCCGGGTGATCGTCGTGGGCGCGGCCGTCCGCGCGGCCGGGTTCGGGCTGTTCGCGGTGGGCGGGTCCGTCACGGTCGTGCTGCTCGCCGCCGTGCTCACCGGGTTCGCCGGGGCGCTGTTCAATCCGGCGGTCCGCTCCTATATCGCCCTCGACAGCGACGACCGCGCGGCGGACGCCTTCGCGCTGTTCAACATCTTCGGCAATATCGGGTCGGCGCTCGGCCCCGTCGTCGGCACCGTCCTGGTCTCGATCGGTTTTCGGCTCACCGCCGTGGTGGCGGCGGGAATCTTCCTGGCGCTCACCGTCGCCCAACTCCTCCTGCTGCCCGATCGTCCGGTCGCGCGCGGCACGACGACCGTGGCGGGCGATATGGTCACCGTCCTCACCCATCGCGTGTTCGTGGCTTTCGCGCTCGCGTTGATGGGCATGTTCGCGTTGCAGAGCCAGATCTATTTCCTCCTGACCTTGCAGGCGCGCCGGGCGGCGGGAGCGGGCGGTGCGGCGATCGCGGTGGCGGCACTGTTCCTCACCGAGACGATCACCATTCTCCTGCTCCAGGTCCGTATCACCCGGGCGTTCGGCACCCGGGCGCGCGGACCCGCCATGGCGACGGGTATGGCGACGATGGGCGCGGCCTTCCTCGTCCCGCCGATCGCGTCGCGTGTCCTCGAATCCGGCACCGGCGGAGCACTTTATACGATCGTGTCGGTCGCGCCGGTCGCGCTCGCCGCGTCGATCCTGGCCGTCGGCGTCATGACGGTGCAACCGTTCGTCAACGAACTGATCCCGCGATTCAGCGGCCCGCGACTGACCGGAACCTACTACGGCGCATTCTATCTCGTCGCGGGCGTGTTCACCGTGACGCTCACCTCCGCCGTCGGCGCGGCCGTCGATCGCTTCGGCGGACCGCTCGCCTGGTGGCCCGCGCTGCTGTGCGCCGCGACGGGTTCGCTCTCCGCCGCGGCCGTGACGGTCCTGCACCGGCGCGGCGCGCTGCCCACCCCCGACGGCGCGCCCGGCCCGCGCACAGTACTCGTGAAAGGTGATTCCGACGATGACACCGACCAGCGCTGATCCGGTGCTCGCGGGTGAGAACCTGCTGACCGACAATCCCGCGCTCTACGAACGAACCTTCCCCGACAACGGCGAACGCAACGCGCGTTTCGTCCACGACCTGGTGACGCGATTCGCCGACACCGCGACGGATTCGAGGCGATTGCTCGATATCGGGGCCGGTACCGGACGCGACGCCGCCCGGCTGGCCGACCTCGGCTATGCGGTGAGCGCCGTCGACATCTCCGCGCGGATGGTGGCCTATGCCCGCGCGAAATACCCCGATCTGACCGTGACGGTCGGCGACGCGCGCGACATCGTGGTCGCCGCACCGGTCGATGTGGTGACCTGTCTCGGCAGCACCCTGCTACACCTGCACGACACCGCCGATATCGTCGCGGCCCTCACCCGGTTCGCCGCGTGCCTGCGCCCCGGCGGCGTGCTGATCCTCGAGATGCGCAACGGCGCGTTCCTGCTCACCGACCGGGGGCGGCGCGAACTGCTCGACCACGAATCGGTCCGCACGATCGCGTGGGAAGGCGTCGACTACACCTCGCGCACATCGCTGTCGATCGACCTGCCCGCGCAACTGCTGCGCAGGCGCCGTGTCTGGACCTGGGACGGTTGCGGCACACCGGTCGCCCAGGACACCGCGTGGCGTCTGCTGTTCCCCCGGGAGCTGCGATACCTGCTCGACCTGAGCGGATTCGAGGTTCTCGCGCTGTTCGATCGACCCGGACCGCTCACCGAACCGGCGTGGCCGGGTGACGGTGTACTCGGCGACGCACTCGACGGCGACCGCCTGCATGTCGTGGCCCGACGGCGGGGCGCGACCGCCGTCGAGGTTGTCGCGTGATCACCCTCGATGACGTCCATTTCGACTACGACGGCACCCTCGTGCTGTCGGGAATCGGCTTGGTGGCCGAACCCGGCACCACCCTCGGGCTCATCGGTCCCAACGGTTCGGGCAAGTCGACACTTTTGCGCTTGATCTACCGGGCCCTGCGGCCACGTACCGGTGTCGTCGCCATCGACGGCACTCCGGTCGCCGACCTGCGGGGACGCGATATCGCGAGCCGCCTCGCGGTGGTGACGCAGGAATCCTCGGCGGACACACCGATCACGGTCGCCGAGATGGTCCTGCTCGGCCGTTCGCCGTGGGCCGGTGCGCTGCAAGGGTATTCGCGGTCGGATCGCGT
The DNA here is from genome assembly GCF_019038455.1 of Nocardia noduli. NCBI lineage: Bacteria > Bacillati > Actinomycetota > Actinomycetes > Mycobacteriales > Nocardiaceae > Nocardia > Nocardia noduli. The sequence continues at coordinate 42,451 of NZ_JAFMPL010000019.1, read as the reverse complement.
CACCGCGGCCGCCGCGATGCGCCGGGTCGGGGTGCGTACGCTCGCCGAACGTCCGTTCGCCTCGCTGTCGGGCGGTGAGCGCCAGCGGGTGCTGATCGCCCGCGCCCTCGCCCAGCGGGCCGACCACATCCTGCTCGACGAGCCGACCAATCACCTCGATATCCGCTACCAGCACGAACTCCTGGGCCTGGTCCACGATCTGGATGTCACCACCGTGGTCGTCCTGCACGACCTGAACCTCGCGGCCAGGTACTGCGACAGCCTGGTCCTGCTCGACCGGGGTCGAATCGCCGCGGCGGGCCCGGTGGACGACGTCCTCACCCCGGACGTACTCGAACCCGTCTACCAGATCACCGTGGCGCGTTCGACGGCGTTCGGCGCGATTCAGCTGCTGTTCGGGCCGAGGACGGCGAGTGTCGAGGACATCGTAACCACTTGCGCCGGAGAGGTTCTCACACCGTGACCGCGACCGTCGCACCGACCGAGGTGGACGATCTGGCGCAGCCAGGGAAGCGGTGGATCACGGCGACGTGGATCGGCGGGCTCACCGCGCTACTGTGCGTGACGATCGTCGTCGCGACAGGGATCGGGCCGGTCTCGGTGCCACCGCCGACGGTCGCTCGGATCGTCGTCCACCATCTGCTCGGCCGATCCGGCGATGTGGAATGGTCCACCGCCCAGGATTCGATCGTCTGGCTGGTGCGCGCGCCGCGCGTCCTGCTCGGCGCCTGCGTCGGCGCGGCGCTGGCGGTCAGCGGTGTCGTCCTCCAGACCATCGTCCGCAACGCGCTCGCCGATCCGCATATCCTCGGCGTCACCTCCGGAGCGTCCACCGGAGCGGCCGTCTGCCTGCTGTTCGGCTCGACCGCCACGGTGGTCACCGGCGCACTCGCCTCCAGCGCGTTCCTCGGGGCGCTGATCGCCACCGCCCTGCTGTTCACCATCGCCAGGATCAACGGACAGATGACCTCGCTGCGACTGCTGCTGGGCGGGGTCACCATCGGCTACATCTTCTCCGCGGCCACGAGTTTCCTGATCTTCGCCTCCGACTCCCCCGAAGGCGCGCGCGCCGTACTCTTCTGGCTGCTCGGATCGCTCGGGTCGGCCGCGTGGACCTCGACCGGTGTCACCGCCGTCGCCGTGGCCGTGACCCTCGGCGCGCTGTTCCTGCTCGGCACCCGGTTCGACGCGCTCGCCATCGGCGACGACACCGCGAGAACCCTCGGCTTCGCACCCATCCGGTTGCGCGTGTACGCGCTCGGCCTGGTGGCACTCGGCGTCGGCGCGGTGGTCGCGGTGGCGGGCACGATCGGTTTCGTCGGGCTGATCATCCCGCACGTCGCCCGGCTGTGTGTCGGAAGCGCGCACCGCAGGCTGATCCCGGTGTCCGCGCTGATCGGCGCGATCTTCCTGGTCGCCGCCGATGTCGTGGCGCGCACCGCGTTCGCGCCACGCGAACTGCCGCTGGGCATCGTCACCGCCGTCGTCGGAGCGCCCATGCTGCTGCTCCTCATCCGGCGACTCCGCACCGTCACCTCCTAATCCCCTGTCAGAGAGAGAATCCGACCAACCATGAGAACTCCGCACCGATTCACCGTCATGCCCGTCGCGCTGGCCGCGCTCGTCGGCCTCACCGCCTGTGGCGGATCGACCGCGCGTACCACGGCGCACCCGGAAACCGGTTTCCCGCTGACGATCTCGAGTTGCGGTCGCGACGTCACCTTCGAGGCCGCGCCACGGCGTGTCGTCACGGTCGGCTCGATCGCGGCGCCGATGATCGCCGCCGCGGGCGCCGCCGACCGGGTGATCGCCCGCACTTTCGAGACCGCCCCCTTCCCCGGCGCGTATACCGACCGGCTCGCGCACGCCGAATTCGTCGCTCCCACCGCGGAACTCGCGCGCGAGGAGATCATCGCCCGGACTCCCGACGTCGTAGTGAGTTTCGAGGGCGCCGCCGTCACCCCGAACGACCTCGCGGCCGCGCGCATCCCGCTGATCGTGACCCGCGGATACTGCAAGGACGCGGCGGGCTCCTTCGACGACGTGTTCGCCGATATCGAGCTCTACGGCAGGCTTTTCGGCACCGAGCGCGCCGCGGCCGACGAAGTCGCCGCACTGCGCGCGCGAGTCGCGACCGTCACCGCGAAACACACCCCGCAACAGCGTAAGCGCCCGGCGGCCGCGCTGATACTCTCCCGCGACGGATCGACCCTCAACGCCTACGGCGGCACCAGCACGGTCGACACCCAGATGGAGATCCTCGGACTGACCAATATCTTCGGCGATGTCGCCCAACGCGGTTTCGGCGCGAACACCGAAACTTTGATCGAGCGCGACCCCGAAATCGTGATCCTGCTGACCCAGGGCGATCAGACCCCCGACTCCGCCCGCGCCGCCCTGCGGAACCGACCGGAGTTGGCCGGTATCGACGCGATCCGCGCCGACCGCGTCGTCGCCGTCCCGTTCGGCTACACCGGCCCGGGCCCGGTCGCGGTGGAAGGGCTGGAAACGCTGTCCGACAAGCTCGAAGCCCTGCGGTGACCGTATAGACCTCGCCTCGAACCGACGAGGCGATCCGTGTCGCCGATGCCCACTACCCGAAAGCTCCTGCCCGCGCACAAGTCCGCCGTCGACGCTCGGTCGACGGCGGACGGTCCGCTCTGCTCACGCGAGAGCTACACGGTGGCGAGCTGTGCCTGCCACATCCAGTGCAGTTGTTCCAGCCGCGCCGCGATCTCGATGAAGAGATCCTGGGTGACCGGATCGGCCTTCTCGGTCGCCTCGATGCGGTCGCGCAGTCGCGCGATGACCGCGCCGAGATTGCCGACCACGGAGTCGATCACGTCGGTGTCCTGCTGCCAGCCCGCGCCGATGCCGAGCGCACCGGAATCCGTCGACACCGTCTGGGCGCGACCGTCGGGGCTGATACCGATCGCGGTGGCGCGTTCCGCGCTGCTGTCGGTGAATTCCCGTGCCACGACCACCAATTCGTCCAATGCGAGGTGGACCGAGCGGAAGTTGCGGCCGATGACGGTCCAGTGTGCCTGCTTGGCGATCAGGGTCAGGTCGATCAGATCCACCACCGTGGCCTGCAATGCCTCGCCGGCGATCCGCTGCTGTTCCTGGTCGAGTGTGCTCGTGATCGGTTTGGTCATCGTTCACGCCTTTCTCGTGTCGCGACGCTTTCGCCGTACTCACGGACCGAACTACCCGGCCTCACCGAGCCGAAACCGGGGTGTCGCGAGTCACGAGCGTCGCCGACACGACACTTCTCAGCAGGCGATGCCGACGATCCGCGCCCGGCGCGAGGCCGCGCGCACAGCCGCCGCGACGGCGACCAGCGGCGGCATCCAGCGGGCCTCGGCGGGGGCGATCCCCCAGGTGAGGGCCCCGGTCGACAGGGCGCTCGGCGGCAGCGGGACACCGGCGCCGTCGCTGTGAACGACAGCTCCCGCGTTCCGCAGTGCCGCGATCGCCCCGTCGACCCGCTTCAGGCCGGTGACGAGATGGATTTCACGACGCTGCGCGCCCGGGATCTCGATCACCGGACCGGACAGATTGTTCGCACGCAGGAAGCGGCGCACATTCGCGGCCAACTCCCCCGTCAGTTCGATCCCGGCGACCCGGTCGTCGGTGATCAGGCAGGCGCCGTTGGCCGTCGCCGCGACCGTCCACCCGAAACGGGTGTAATCCTGCGTGGTGTCCTGGCTCGCCACCGTGACGGAAGTCGGAAACATCGTCGGCACTGTCTTCTCCTTTTCTCCATCGGATCCGGATCTCGTATCGGCATCCGTGCGACCTTCCGGGAGCGAATCCCCGGTCGAGGCGAACCCCACTGTGGTGTTCGTACCTGTGAATCAAATCCATTGGAGCTAGGAGTTTTCCTACGGAATCCTTACAGGCGCGGCCCCGGCGGCGAGGTGCCCGCGACGATCCCCGACGGCACGCTTTCGACCAGCCGTTATAGCCGAACAGGCATGAAAGCGGCGTAGCCTACAGGCATGGACGCAGCCGCACCGACCGTCGGCGTCGAGGAGGAGTTCCTGCTGGCGGACCCGGTCACCGGCGCACCCGCCGCCAAGAACCTGGCGGTGGCCGACGCGGCGAAACAGGCGGGGATCGCGCTGCAACTGGAACTGACCCGCTGTCAGGTGGAGACCAGCACGAGCGTGCACACGCGGATCCCGGCGCTGCTCGATGAACTGCGCGAGCAGCGCCGCACGGTCGCGGACTGCGCCGAGGACAACGACGCGCGGCTGATCGCGGTGGCCATCCCCCCGACCGTCCCCGAACACTTTCCGGTGACCGACACCCCGCGGTATCGGCGGATCGAGCACGCCTACGGCATGCTCGCCCACGAACAGGGCCTGTGCGGATGCCACGTCCACGTCGGTGTCCCGAATCGCGAGACGGCGGTACTCGTCGGCAACTACGTCCGCCCGTGGTTGCCCGTCCTGCTCGCGACGACGGCCAACTCGGCCATCTACCGGGGCCGCGATACCGGCTACGCCAGCTGGCGCAGCATCCTGTGGCGGCGCTGGCCGAGCGCGGGGCCGCCGCCGTATTTCGGCTCCGCCACCGAATACGAGTCGATGGTGGCGATGATGCGGGCCAGCGGCAGCATTCTCGACAACAAGATGGTGTATTGGGATATCCGTCCCTCGGAGACGTTTCCCACCGTCGAGGTGCGTGTCAGCGACGTTCCGGCGACCGCCGAGGAATCGGCCCTGCTGGCGGCGTTGATCCGGGCGACGGTGACGATGGGGTTGCGTTCCATAGTTCGCGGGGTCCGCGCGCCCGCGGTCCCCGCCGAAGTCCTGCGCGCCGCCTACTGGAAAGCCGCCCACTCCGGACTCGACGGTGACGGGCTCGACCCGGTGACCGGTCGTGTCAGGCCGCATCGCGAACTACTGGCCGATCTCGTCGAACAGATCGAACCCGCGTTGCGCGACACCGGCGACCACGACTTCGTCGCCGAGGCGATCGCGGCGCTCCACAGCAGGGGTAACGGCGCCCGCAGGCAACTGCGGGCGATGCGAGCCCGCGGGGAGGTCACCGATGTCATCGCCGAACTCTCGCGCGCGACGCTGGAGGGATGCGTCTGAGCGCGGCGGCCGGTTTCACCGCTCGAGGCGGGGGTAGGCGGCAACTGTCACGGCCGGACGCGAGCTACGGCTCGATCTCCCGGCTACCTGAGGTAGAAGGGAGCAAGATGTCGAATTTCACCACCGATGACGCGGGTATTCCGGTACCGAGCGACGAACATTCACTCACGGTGGGGCCCGACGGCCCGATCCTGTTGAACGACGCCTATCTCATCGAGAAGATGGCCGCCTTCAACCGGGAGCGGGTGCCCGAGCGGCAACCGCACGCCAAAGGCGGCGGCGCCTTCGGCACCTTCGAGGTGACTGCGGATGTCAGCGCCTACACCAGGGCCGATCTGTTCCAGCCCGGTAAGAAGACCGAGGTACTCGCGCGCTTCTCGACGGTGGCGGGTGAGCGCGGCAGCCCCGATACCTGGCGCGATCCGCGCGGCTTCGCGCTGAAGTTCTACACCGAACAGGGCAATTTCGACATGGTCGGCAACAACACGCCGATCTTCTTCGTGCGCGACCCCATGAAATTCCAGGATTTCATCCGTTCGCAGAAACGACGGGCCGACAACAACCTGCGCGACCACGATATGCAATGGGATTTCTGGACGCTGTCACCGGAATCCGCGCACCAGGTCACCTGGTTGATGGGCGATCGCGGCATTCCGCGCACCTGGCGGCACATGAACGGCTATTCCAGCCACACCTACCTCTGGTACAACGCCGCGAACGAGCGTTTCTGGGTCAAATACCATTTCAAGACCGATCAGGGCATCGAGTTCTTCACCCAGGACGAGGCCGACCAGATGGCCTCGATCGATACCGATTACCACACCAGGGATCTGTGGGAGGCGATCGATCGCGGCGACCATCCGAGTTGGACGCTGAACATGCAGATCATGCCGTTCGACGACGCGAAGACCTACCGGTTCAATCCCTTCGACCTGACCAAGGTCTGGCCGCACAGCGACTACCCGCTGATCGAGGTCGGCAGGATGACGTTGAATCGCAATCCGGCCGACTATCACACCGAGATCGAGCAGGCCGCGTTCGAACCGAGTAATTCCGTGCCGGGCACCGGCCCGAGTCCGGACAAGATGTTGCTCGGGCGCTGGTTCTCGTATCCGGACGCGCACCGCCATCGGATCGGTGTGAACTACAAGGAACTTCCGGTCAACTCGCCGCACGCCACCACGGTCCGTTCGTATTCCAAGGACGGGGCGATGCGCCATCACAATCCCGGCGATCCGGTCTACGTCCCCAATTCCAAGGGCGGTCCGCACGCCGATCCCCAGGTGTCGGGGCCGCCCGTCGGGTGGCATACCGACGGGGAGATGGTCAGGCAGGCCTATACGGTCCGCGCCGAGGACGACGACTGGGGCCAAGCGGGCACCATGGTGCGCGATGTGCTCGACGACCCGGCCAGACAGCGACTGGTGGACAATATCGTCGGCCATCTGCTCAATGGCGTGAGCGAACCGGTGCTGGGACGCGCGTTCGAGTACTGGCGCAATGTCGACAAGGATCTCGGTGACCGGATCGAGGCCGGGGTCAGGGACAAACAGGACGAACTCGACCCCAAAGCCGCCGAACAGGCCAATCCGGCCCGCTCCTCGGCACAGCGCAAGGCCTGACCGCGCGCCGTTTCGCCCCCGGGCGCGCGTACCGCGCACCGGGGGCGAAACCGTTCGGCCGTCCACGCCGACGTGGTACCGATGGCTAGGACCGGCGGTCGCTCTGCTCGGCATCCGCCCTCGCGTTCGACGCGATGCCCGCACCGGCCGGGACCACGGTGAACGCGTCCGCCGGATGATGCGCGAGCATGCGCGCGAAACTCCGCGTCGTCCCCGGCCACGGATTGACCACGCGGCCGTTGGCGTGTTTGAACCAGCTGTCGACCGAACCGGACCAGATCGTCTTCGCCATCGCCCCCTGTAACCAGGTGCGGTACCGCGCCATCGCCGTCGCGCCGACCTCGATCGCGGGAGCGCCGATCTCCTCGCGCCAGCGCAGGCATTCCATGATGTAGCCGATCTGGTACTCCTTCATGGTGGGATTGCTCCCCGCGGGTGTGAAGGAATTCGGTCCGGCGATGAGGAACGCGTTCGGGTATCCGGGCACGGCCAATCCCATGAAGGCGTCCGCACCGTCGGACCACTGTTCCTGGAGCACCTGTCCGCCGCGACCGCGGACCGAGATCGGCACCATGAACTCCGCGGCCCGAAAGCCGGTGGCGTAGATGAGGATATCCGCGCGGCGGTGCGCGCCGTCGACGGTCTCGACACCGTCGGCGACGATGCGCTGGATGGGGTCGGTGACGAGTTTGACGTTGTGGCGGGCCAGCGTCGCGTAGTAGGCATTGTCGAAGATGATCCGTTTGCCACCGATCGGGTAGTCCGGCGTCACCGCCGCGCGCAGCCCCGGATCGGTGACCCGGCGATGCAGGTACGCGCGCGCGAACCATTGCGCGGGCCGCGCCGACCAGCCGCGATGCATGATCGGCGCGAGCAGGGTGTCCGCGCCCCGGTGCAATGCCCTGCGGTAGACCTGATGCGCGCCGGGCACGTGCAGCGCCAGTCGCGACACCGGACCGAATTCGCGTGCGGGTTTGGGCAGCAGCCACTGCGGCGTGCGCTGGTAGACGTGCACGCGCCCGGCGATCCGCGCGATCTGGGGCAGCAACTGCACCGCGCTGGAGCCGGTGCCGATCACCGCGATATCGCGGCCACGCAGATCCCGGTGGTGATCCCATCTCGCGGTGTGGAATGCCGGACCCGCGAACAGATCCCGCCCCGGGATAGTCGGGATGTAGGGCCGGTGCAGCTGGCCGAGCGCGAAGATCACGACGTCGGCGCGGATCGTCTCGCCGTCGGTGGTGGTGAGTTCCCAGCGCGCGAGATCATCGAGATAGGTCGCGCGCGACAGCGCCGAGTTCAACCGCAGATGCGGGGTGAGGCCGTGGTCGTCGGCGACCTGACGCAGGTACGACAGTATCTGTTCCTGGCCCGGATACCGTTGCTTCGCACTGCGATACGGGGCGAAGGAGAACGAGTAGAGATGTGAGGGCACATCACAGTCACAGCCGGGATAGGTGTTCTCCCGCCACACACCGCCGACCCGGTCGCCCTTCTCGAGGATGACGAAATCCTCGTATCCGGCCCGCTTCAGCGCCACCCCCATACCGATCCCACCGAATCCCGCGCCCACTACCGCCACTTTCAGGTCAAGCACCACGTCGACGTCCAACCTCTCTCACTCAGTCAACATTCAGCAATCTCTATTCGCGTGGCGAGCCCGAATGGATTGATTGCGATATGAAAACGGCACCGAATCGAATAAACCGAGCTAGAGGCAGGGAAATTCGATGCGAGCGGAATCTCTTCCGTCATGCGAAAACCGAACACGAGGAATTGTTGCGCAATGTTTCAGATTGCCGAATAGCTATAGCAGATATTCAGCTAATCAGACCCGACCGGTCGGTAATCCGAACCCGCATCGCGACGCCGAACCCGCACGAACCATGTGATCAGGGCTTCGCTCAAGCACAAGCTATCTACATGGACTGATTATGCGATATGTTACTGACTGTTCTTGTTCTCTGGACGGCGTCGTCCGGGACGGCGTCCGACCGGACACGGTCACGCCGCGAGCCCGCGACGTCGGGATAGGTGTGGCCGCATGCGTTTATCCGCCCCGATCACCGCGTCGACCCTGATCGCGGTCGGCGTCGTCGTCTCGGGTTCCGTACCCGCGACGGTGATTTCGGCGCCCCGCGACATCGCGGCCACGGCGGCGACCGCGGCCGCCGCGCCGGAGGGATCGGCGGATACCGCCGTCGGACTGCTGCCCGCGGTGCCGTACTCGCCGCGCACCCTGCACGCGATAGCCCCCGCCGACGACCGGACACCGACGGGAACCGCCGTCTCGCTGCACGAGATCGCCCTGTCCGAAAACACCGGGGCGCTGGGTATTCCGGAGATCGTGCTCGCGGCCTATCGCAATGCCGAACTCGCGTTGGCATCATCGAAACCCGGCTGCGGACTGACCTGGAACCTCCTCGCCGGCATCGGACGGATCGAATCCGGGCACGCTTTCGGCGGGCGCACCGATGAGGCGGGCACCACGACGCAGCCGATCCTCGGCCCCGCGCTGGACGGCACGCTGCCGGCCAACGAGATCATCGCCGCCCCCGGCGGCGGGTACGTGCGCGCGCTCGGGCCGATGCAATTCCTGCCCGGAACCTGGGATCACTACGCCGCCGACGGCAACGGCGACCGAATTCGGGACCCGCACAACGTCTTCGACGCCGCGCTCGGCGCCGGGCAGTACCTGTGCTCGGGCGATCTCGATCTGCGCGATCCAGCCCAGGAATCGCGAGCGGTCCTGCGCTACAACAATTCGAGGTCCTACGCCGCGGACGTACTGAGCTGGTCGGCGGCCTACCGGACCGGTGGCGCGCCGAGCCGGGTCACCATCGCCCCCGATCTCGTCACGCCGGGCACGATGTCACCCGCGCCGGGGCCGGACGTGCTCGCGACCCGCGCCGTACGGGCCGATCGCCCGCTTCCGCTGGAACCGATGACCGAGACCAGCGCACCGGTCCGCGCGACGCCGCCGCTGGTGACCATGCCCGGCGTCACCGTCGAATGCGGAATCCTCTGTGCCCCGGTCCGGCCCGACCCCGTCGATCCACCCGCCGTGCGCGCACCCGAGCAGCCGCCGTTCCGCCTCGAGGAGCAGCAGCCGCACGAGCAGGAACAACCCGCACCGCCCGCCACCCATCAGCCGAGCATCACGCTGCCGTTCGGCGTCGTCGTCCCGCTGCCGATGCCGCAGACCTGACCCGATATCCGAGCGCCCAGGTGCCGACCCGATTTCCGGCCCGAATACCGCGCGAGGTGAAAGGATTGGCGGCATGGCAGGCAAGCGCACCGTTCTCACCGCCGGTCTACGCCGCTTGGCCGCTTTGCTGACCGAGATGCGCGACGGCGTCGGGCTCAGCAAGGAAGAGGTCAGCGGCCGGACCGGTATCAATGTCACCACCCTGTACCGGATCGAGCAGGCGCAGGCCCGCCCGCAACGGCGCACCCTGATGACACTTCTCGACCTGTACGCAATCGACCCGGACAAGCGCCGATACGTCATGGACCTGCTCTCGGACGCGCAGAAACCCGGGATGTCCCGGCCTTACGAAGAGAATTTGTCCGAGGTCTACTCCGCGTACATCAATTTCGAGTCCGCGGCACTGTCCGCGCGGCACTACGAGACCTCCTACATTCCCGGTCTCCTACAGACCCCGCAATACGCGAGCGCCGTCATCGATACTTCGATGCCGAAACTCGAGGCGGCCGTCACCGAGAGTAAGGTGTCGGCGCGAATGAGCCGAGGCAGCGTGCTCACCAAGGCCGAGCCCTTGGAGCTGTGGGTGGTGCTCGACGAGGCCGCTATCCGCCGGGTCGTCGGCGGGCACGAGGTCATGCAGGGCCAGCTGAAGCAGCTCATCGAACACAGCAAGATGAATAACATTATCCTGCAAATACTTCCGTTCGAAGCAGGTGCGCACCCCGGCATGCTCGGATCGTTCACACTCCTCGATTTCCCCCAACCTGACGACCCCGAACTGGTGTATGTCGAAGGGATCACGGGCGACGCGCTGATCGAGGGTCACCTCGAGATCCGGCGCTTCGGTGTGATCTTCGACCAACTGCGTGCGATGGCGTTGAGCCCGCGCGATTCCATCGCCCATATCGAGAAGGTCGCGCAGGACAGGGAGCGCAGGGGCTGAGCCTCAGGCGCGACTGGCACGCCGGTAGCCGAATACCGCCGGGATCGCGAACACCACGATCGTGCCGAGCGACCACGCCGTGGTAGCCAACAGCGGCCCACGCACCGGACCGCCCGCCGACAACCCGCGCATCGCGTCGATGGCATGGCTCATCGGCTGGTTCGCGACGATCGGCTGCGCCCATCCCGGGTAGGCGGCCAGCGGCACGAATCCGGTGCTGAAGAACATCAGCAGCGACGATCCGAGCGAGATGGCCTCGACCAGGGCGGCCTTGGCGGAATAGGTGGCTACGGCCGTGACGAGAGTCGCGAATCCCAAACCGAACATCAACGGCACGCCGAACAGCGCGACGCCCGCGAGGAAACCCTGCTCGAATCGGAAGCCGAGCGCGGTGCCCACCGCGAACATGACCGCCGTGCACAGCAGGATCCTGACGCCTTCGGCCAGGATCCGCGCGGCGAGTCCCGACGCGCGGTGCACCGGTAGCACCCAGAATCGGGCGAGCAGCCCGTCGTCGCGTTCGCGTCCGAGCGTCACCGCACCGGCGAGAGATCCCGACATCACCCCGACCAGGGCGACCATCGGCACCGACCCGTAGAGCGCGTTCATCCCCGACGCCGCCGAGATCTGCTTGCCGAGGACCGTATTCAACATGACCAGCAGCAGCGCGGGAAAGATCAGCGACTGGACGACGGTGAGCGGATCGCGCCACCAGCGCAGCAGCAGCCGCTGCGTCTGGATCAGCGTCTGCGGCACCACCAGGCGCAAGGTCTCCGTCGGTCCGGAGGCCCTCGGCATCTGCGATGTCACTGTCATCCCGACCTCCGCATCACGATGACGGCGGCCCATCCGGCGAACGCGACCAGCAGGCCGCACGCCCAGGCCAACCCGGGTCCGAGCACCTCCCAGCTGACCACGCCCGCGTTACCGGACGGATCACCCGCCAGCGCCCGAAGGGCGTAGACGAACTGGGAGATCGGCTGGTTGCGCGCGAACCCCTGCAACCAGGAGGGAAACTGTTCGGCCGGGGCGAATCCGGTCGAGACCATGCCGAGGATGAGCTGGGGCATGATCAGCAACTGGGTGGTCGCCTCCGGACTCTTCGACAATGTGCCGATCACATCCGCGCCGAGAGAGAACGTCAGCGCGATGAACAGCGCGAACGCCAGGAATCCCAGCGTGTCCGCCGCCGTCCCGTAGAAGCGCACCCCGATGACGAACCCGCACACCACCGCGGCCGCTAGCGCGAGCCCCCCGCGATAGGTGGCAGCGGTCAGCCGGGCTGTCAACGGCAGCGCCAAGGGCATCGGCAGCGATCCGAAACGCGCGTTGAGCCCGTCCCGCGCGTCCGTCGCGGCACGGAACGCCGCCGCCGAGGCGCAGAACGCCACCGATTGCATGACGATCATCGGCATCAGGAACTGCGCGTAACTGCTCAGTCCGTGCCCGTACAGGTTCATCACCGTGTTCAGCGGGACGTAGAACCCGATGGTGAACACCGTCGGCGCCGCGACGGCCGTCAGCACCTCACCGTTGCGGACCGACTGCCTGATCAACCGGCTGGCCAGCACCCACCATTGCGCCACCGCCGGAAGCCGCGGCCCGGCACGCTGATCACTGGTCATCTGCACCTTCCCATCCTGTCCGAGAGACGTCCCGGCATCCGGTGGATCACCCGGAGGCGAGATGCCGGAGAATGCGCTGATCTTCGGAGGAACGCGACAGAGACGGGAGCGGTTCACGCCGAGACGGTTTCGTTGCGCGTGCGGTCACCGACCGCGACTGGTTTGCGAGAGAAATGGGTATCCCCACAATCTGTTCACGACCTGTAGGAGACACCGTATGGCCGACGTGACCGCCGGTTCGGGAACCACGCCCGAACCGGAACTGAAACGGGTGATGGGCCCGGGGCTGCTGTTGCTGTTCATCATCGGCGACATCCTCGGCACCGGCATCTACGCACTCACCGGCAAGGTGGCCAATCAGGTGGGCGGGGCGGTGTGGGTGCCGTTCCTCGTCGCGTTCCTGGTCGCGCTGGTCACCGGGTTCAGCTACCTCGAGCTGGTGACGAAATATCCGCACGCCGCGGGCGCCGCGCTCTATACGCACAAGGCGTTCGGCGTCCACTTCCTCACCTTCATGGTCGCCTTCACCGTGATGAGTTCGGGTATCACCTCGGCCGCCACCGCGTCACGCGCCTTCGCCGCGAATTTCGCCGAGGCCTTCGAGTTCGATCTGAGCACCGGGATCGGCGTCACCCTCGTCGCGCTCGCCTTCATCCTCGTCGTGGCGGCGATCAATCTGCGCGGCGTCGCCGAGGGCGTGAAACTCAATGTGGTGCTCACCTGCGTCGAATTGAGCGGGTTGCTGATCGTCATCGTCATCGGACTGTGGGCGCTCGGTTTCGGCAACGGCGATTTCGGGCGCATCGTCGAATTCGACACCGGTGACCGCAGCGCGCTCGGCGGCGTCATCGTCGCCACCACGCTGGCCTTCTACGCGATGGTCGGCTTCGAGGATTCGGTGAACATGGCCGAGGAGTGCAAGGAACCGAGCCGGATCTTCCCCAAAGTCCTGCTGGCGGGACTACTGCTCACCGGCCTGATCTACGTCGTGGTCTCGATCACCGCGATCGCGCTGGTCCCCGCCGAGGAACTCGGACAGGGCGATACGCCCCTACTGAAAGTCGTCGAAGCGGGAGCACCGGGTTTTCCGACGCATATCTTCGCGTTCATCACCATGTTCGCCGTCGCCAATTCGGCCCTGATCAATATGCTGATGGCCAGCCGCCTGCTCTACGGCATGGCACGCCAGGGCGTCATCCCGCGTCCGCTCGGCGCGGTGCACGCCTCCCGCCGCACACCGCATCTGGCCATCGCGTTCACCACGGTGCTGGCGCTGGGACTGATCCTGTTCGTCGGCGAGGTGCCCGAACTCGGCGGAACCACGGCACTGCTGCTGCTCACCGTCTTCACCATCGTGAACGTGGCGGTGCTGGTGCTGCGCCGGGACACCGTCGAGCACAAGCATTTCCGCACGCCGACGGCGCTGCCCGTGGTCGGCGCGATCACCTGCGGATTTCTCGTGACGCCGTGGACGGATCGCAATACCGATCAGTACGTCATCGCGGGGATTCTGCTCGCCATCGGCGCTGCCCTGTGGGTGGTGAACTACCTGGTGATCCGGGTTTCGCACGGCGAAAGACCTGCCGCCGAGGCGGTTCCGATACCGGAATCCGAACGGGAGGAATGACCGAACGGCCCGGCGCGGCGCGGCGGTCATGTCCGAAATGCGGAGATGACGCCGCGCAACCGGATGGGTAAGGTGGGCCCGGATGACCAGCATGGAAGCACGCATCGGTGACGCGACCCGGGCGGTGCCCCTCCCCTATCCCTGGAATGTGAACGCCTATCTCGCCGCGGTCGCGGCCCATCGCGGACGCTCGATCTCGCTGCGCCGGGTTCCCTCGGAAATGCTCGCGGAGCGGGGTTGTCGCGGCAAAGGGCTGTGGATCGCCCGCAATCACGACGACATCATCGTCTACGACGCCGACGCCACCGAACGCAATGCCGACCACATCATCCTGCACGAGATCGGCCATATGCTGCTCGGCCACGGGAGATCCGAGGACGAGCCGACCGCGCCGTTGCCGACGACGCTCGCGGCCCTGCTCCCGTCGCTGTCGATCCAGCACGCGCTCGGCCGTGGCGAATTCGGCGTCGAACGCGAACAGGAGGCCGAGGTCTTCGCCGATATGACCATGGTCTACGCGACCCTTCCCCGGAAGAAGGGACGCGGCATGCGGATCTTCGGACGCGGTCGCTAGCAGGCGTCCGGGACCCGATGGGTGCCCGCGCACAGGCCGTCCACCAGATCCTGGTAGGCGTCGGCCAATTCGTAGACTCGCGACCACGCGGTGTCGACCACCGAATCCGGCGCGTAGGCCAACGTCACGCAGACCTGGGTGACGCGTTCGGCCAGCCGGTCGACCACCTGCCCGACCGTCGCGTCGAAGGTGCCGACCTCGTGATAGGGAACCGGGGTCGTCAACGTCATCCATCGGTCGATGCTGCGCACCAGTTGTAGCCGCCGCCGATCGATCCCCGCGGCCTCGGACAGTGGTGTGCGCTCACGGATCTCGTGCAGACGCGCGAGTTGGCCCGCGGCGTCCAGCATCGGATGACCGTCGTGGGTCAACCCACCGCACACCGCGACAACCATTTCCTTGCCCGGCACCAGCCAATGATCGCCGGTACCACTCATCGCCCGCGTCGCCCGTTCATCGGTCTCCGACATCAACAAATCGTCTCCTAAATGTGACCGAACGCGTACCGGAAACCCAGCGGACAACCCGTTCGTCCCCCATGTCCGCCCCGTCGGAACCACGAATCGCGGGAATTCGAGGTATGGGACGCTCGAGCGTCAGGTAGCGGAAAGTGCCAGGTAGTCGGGTCCGCCGACGTATACGGTGTGCCCCGACTCCGCGACGCCTTCGGTCGCGGCGGCCACGGCGGCGGCGAATTCGGCCACGGTCGGCAGTTCGCCGTGTTCCTTGCGCGCCGACACCGCGTCCGGATTCCTGCGCTCCAGCAGTCGGACGATGATGGTGCCGTCGATCATGTCCCCCGACACCACGCACAGATCGACACCGTGCGCGGCCAGTCGCGGGATCATCGCGCGCAGTTCGTCCTCGCCCGCGCGTTTGCTCGCCGCGATGGGCTCGTAGTCGGCGGGCACCGGTTTGCGCCCGTGGAAGTGGGCCTGATGGCTGGTGACGAAGACGACCCGGCCGCCGGATCGTAGGAACGGCAACGCCGTTCGCACCAATCGCCGCTGCGCGTCGCGATTGATCGCCATCGCGTATCCGGGGGCCGCGTCGCGTTCCAGCCCGCCCGAGGCATTGAGGACCAGTACATCCAAACCGCCGAATTCGGCCACGACCCGGTCGATCAGGCTGCGCGCGGCGTCGGGTTCGGCGATATCGGCGCCCGCGACCGACGCGCTGCCGCCCGCCGCCGCGATCCGCGCGGCGAGGTCGTCGGCGCGTTTGCGCTTCTCCCGATAGTTGATGACGACGTGGTCGCCGCGCGCCGCGAGAACGCGCGCCGTTTCCGCGCCGATCCCCCTGGAAGCTCCCGTGATCAGGACGATCCGCCGTCCCGTGCTGTCCGTCGTATCCACCCTCGGCCCTCCTGTCGTCGGTCGACCCATGTCAATGCTTCTGAATCAGAATCACTATCGTAGTTCGAAATGAGAAGCGCAAGCGGAGCCAAACCGCCGAGGGGCCGTGCCGACCCGGCCGACGAACCGGTGCTGGCGGTCATGGAACTGCTGGGCCAGCGGTGGATGATGCGCGTGCTCTGGGAGTTGGAACCGGCGCCGCTGGGGTTCCTGGAGTTGCGTCGCCGCATGGGGCAGTGCTCGTCGAGTGTGCTCTCGGTCCGCCTGCACAATCTCCAGACCTCGGGGTTGATTGTGAAAACCCCCGGCAAGGTCTACGAACTGACGGCGGCGGGCACCGAACTCGCCGCGGCCATGCGACCGCTCTGGACCTGGTCGCGGAGCTGGGCGGCGAGGACGGGCGGGGAGCGGTCCGAGTAATCCGATAAAACGGACAGGTTCGGCCGACTCCGCGTTCAGGGGGCGACCCGGGCGGCCATGCGCAGTATGCTCTCGCGCGTGGTACCTCAACCGTCCGTCGCCCCCCATCCGGATATCGCACCGCTGGCGCCGCTGCTCGGCATCTGGCGCGGTGGCGGGCACGGTGTGTACCCGACCATCGAATCCTTCGACTACCTGGAGGAAGTGCGGTTCGGCCACCTCGGCCGCCCCTTCCTCACCTATCGGCAGCGCACCCGCGCCGCCGACGGCAGCAGACCGATGCACGCCGAAACCGGTTACCTGCGCTGCCCGAGCCCCGACCACGTCGAATTGATCCTGGCCCACCCGACGGGGATCACCGAGATCTGCGAAGGCGGGCTCGTCGTCAGTGACGGCTCGCTGCGGATGGAATTCGATTCGACCAGCATCGGGCGCAGCAGCACCGCGAAGCTGGTCACCGCGCTGGGCCGGTCGTTCACCCTCGCGGGCGACACCATCGACTACACCCTGCGCATGGCCGCGGTCGGCGAACCGTTGACCCACCACCTCGCGGCCACGCTGCGCCGGGCCTGAGACTCCAGGACTCGATCAGTAGTCCGGCGGCAGCATCGCGAACATATCCCGGGTCACGCCCACCGCGTTGTCGGAACTGCCGCCCCTGACCAGCAGCGTGGCGAAGGCGATATCGCCGCGGTAGCCGACGAACCACGAATGCGATCCGCCTTCGACCTCGGCTTCCCCCGTCTTGCCGTACACCTCGCCCTGATCGACGATCCGTTCGGCCGTACCGCCGGTGACGACCTTGCGCATCATCAGCCGCAATCCGTCGATGACCTCCGGGGTGAGCGCGGCCCGATCACCGTCGACGACGGTGGGCCGACCGGCGATCAGATACGGCACCGGCGCGGTGCCCTTGGCGATCGTCGCGGCCATCACCGCCATGCCGAACGGGCTCACCACCACCTTGCCCTGCCCGATTCCGTCCTCCGCGCGCTGCACCAGATCGTCGGCGGGCGGCACCGAACCCGTCGCGGTCGGCAACCCGACCACGGAATAGCCGGGACCGACCCCGAGTTTGGCGGCGGTGTCGTGCAGAGCGGAGCCGGGCAATTCGCTGGCGAGTTCGGCGAAGGAGGTGTTGCAGGAACGTTCGTAGGCGGTCGCCATCGGCACGCTGCCGACGCCGAACAGGTTGTAGTTGGGGATGGTGCGCTCACCGATCGTGATTCGGCTCGGACACGGCAGGATGGTGTCCGGGGTGGCCAGACCGGTCGACATGGCCGCGGCGGCGGTCACGGTCTTGAAGACCGAACCCGGCGGATACTGCCCGATCGTCGCCACCGGACCGTCACGGTCGGCCGCCTTGTTCTGGGCCACGGCGAGCACCGCGCCGGTGGAGGGTTTCAGCACCACCATCATGGTCTGCTCGGTGGGCACGTCGACGGCCCGCTGCGCCGCCGCCTGCACGAACCGGTCGATACTGAGCGCGAACGACGGGGCGGGCTGGGACGGAACCTCTTTCAGCACGTCGGTGTCGACGCCGTTGGAGTTCATGGTGACCACGCTCCACCCCGCCTTGCCGTCCACCTCCTCGATCACCGTCTTGCGCACCTGCGCGAGCAGATCGGGAGCGAACCCACGCTCGGTGGGTACCAGATCCCATTCCTGGGTCAGCGTCACGCCGGATAGACCGAGCAACTGGGCGCCGACCTCGCCGTATTCGACTTCGTTGAGCAGCGCCACCGTATAGGTGCCGTCGGCGGCGCGCGCGGAGCGCAGGATGTTCTCGGGGGTCAACCGCTCGTCGAAACGGAACAGCGCCGCCGCCAACGCGTTCGACACCGAATTCCCGTCCGTCGCGGTCGCGGGCCGGAACGCCACCCGGGTGACCTTGCCCGGCACCATCACATCACTGCCGGAGGATTCGTTGACGCGCGCGCGTGGCGCCGGATTCGCGCGCAGCACCATGGTCTGGGTATCACCGAGGCGGGGATGGATATCCGAGGACGCCCAGCGCACCACCCAGCGACCGTCGCTGCGCCCCATCTGCAATTGACCGGTGTAGCGCCAGATCCGATTCTTGGGCAGTTTCCACTCGTAGGTGTATTCGACGGTCGCGGTGTCGTCACTGACCCTGGCCGCGCCGGTCTCGGCGGTCATGGATTCGGCCTGCAATTTCGTCCAGGCCGAATCCATTGCGGCAGCGGCCTTTTCGGGGACGGTGGTGAGGCGCGCGGCCCGATCGACATCGTGGTCGGCGAACGCGGCGACGAAGGCGTCGGCGGCGGGAACGGGGCCCTGCGAGCCCGCGGAGCAGCCGGTCGCGCCCGCGGCCGCGATACCGAACGCGATGATCGCGGGCGGAACGAGCATGCGGGTCCACATCGACACCGATCGTATAGCCAACAATCGGCAAACATTCGCGAAGTACGCGGATTTCGTGTCGACACGCGGCAAATCGGTGTCGGTGTGCCGCGATTCGGTCGCGCGGGATTCAGTCGAGCAGGACCGTGGCGAATGTCGCGATCTGGCGGAACCCCACGCGGCCGTATGCCCGCCTGGCCACCCTGTTGTAGTCGTTGACGTACAGACTCGCGGTCCGGCCCGACGCGACGATCGCGGAGGCGATCGCGGCGGTGCCCGCGGTGCCGAGGCCGTGGCCGCGATGGTCGGGATGCACCCACACGCCCTGGATCTGGCCGGTGCGCCGGGACAACGACCCGACCTCGGCTTTGAAAACCACCTCGCCGTCGTCGAAACGCGCCCAGGCGCGACCCGATTCGATCAGGCTCTGGATCCGTCGCCGGTAGCCGCGACCCCCGTCGCCCGCGCGCGGGTCGATACCGACCTCCTCGATGAACATCGAGATCGCGGCGACGAGGTAGCGGTCCAACTCGTCGGGTCTGGCCCGACGCACTTCCGGATCCGGTGTGGTCAGCGGCGCTTCGGCGAGTGCGAGCAGCGGCTGTTCGCCGCGTAGTTCGCGGGCCGGGCCCCACCGATGCGCCAACATCTCCCACAGCGGTAGCGCCAGTTCCTGCCTGCCGACCACCGAGGAACAGATCCGGGGCCAGCGCGCGGCGCGGTCGGCGAAGGCCCGCAGGGCCGCCTGGTCACCGAGCAACGGAACGAGATTGGCGCCGGAGAAGCACAGGGACTCGCTCGGGCCGCCCCGGCTCCACAGTTCACCGGTCCCGGCGCGCGCGTCGAGACCGAATTCCTGTAGTCGGGCCGCGACCATGCACGACGCCACGGGATCGGTGTCGAGGACACGGAGAACCTGTGCCAGATCTCGGTTCGCCAGCTGACGCGCGGGGGCGAATTTCGCCCGTCGCGTCGGCTCGAGCAGACTCCGCACATCGACAGCCTGCCATGAAAACCGCGACTGCGGTATGCGCATCCGAAAAGAACTTCTTCCGTGGCGTGGCCACGCGACCCGCGCGCGGCCACATTTCCGGACTCAGCCGACGGTGACCACCGGCTCACCCGACGCTTCTTCACCCATCTGCTCGGCGATTCGCAGGGCTTCCTCGATGAGGGTCTCGACGATCTTCGCCTCGGGCACCGTCTTGATGACCTCACCCTTGACGAAGATCTGGCCCTTGCCGTTACCGGAGGCGACACCGAGATCGGCCTCGCGCGCTTCGCCAGGACCGTTCACCACGCAGCCCATCACGGCGACGCGCAGCGGCACCTCCATGCCTTCGAGCCCCGCCGACACCTCGTTGGCCAGCGTGTACACGTCCACCTGTGCGCGTCCACAGGACGGACAGGAGACGATCTCGAGTTTGCGCGGGCGCAGATTCAGCGATTGCAGGATCTGCCCGCCGACCTTGATCTCCTCGGCGGGCGGCGCGGACAGCGAGACCCGGATGGTGTCGCCGATGCCCTCGCTGAGCAACGCGCCGAACGCGACCGCGGATTTGATCGTGCCCTGGAACGCCGGACCGGCCTCGGTGACGCCGAGGTGCAGCGGGTAGTCCGAGCGCGCCGCCAACTGCCGGTAGGCCTCGACCATGATCACCGGATCGTTGTGCTTGACCGAGATCTTGATATCGCCGAACCCGTGTTCCTCGAACAGGCTCGCCTCCCACAGCGCCGACTCGACCAGCGCTTCCGGGGTGGCCTTGCCGTACTTCTCCAACATGCGCTTGTCCAGCGAGCCCGCGTTGACGCCGATGCGGATGGGGATGCCCGCCGCGCCCGCCGCCTTGGCCACCTCGCCGACGCGGCCGTCGAACTCCTTGATATTGCCGGGGTTGACCCGTACCGCCGCGCAGCCCGCGTCGATCGCCGCGAAGATGTAGCGCGGCTGGAAGTGGATATCGGCGATCACCGGGATCTGCGATTTGCGCGCGATCGTGGCGAGCGCGTCGGCGTCCTCCTGCCGGGGGCAGGCCACGCGGACGATATCGCAGCCGGACGCGGTCAGTTCCGCGATCTGCTGGAGCGTCGCGTTGACGTCGTGGGTTTTGGTGGTGGTCATCGACTGCACGGAGATCGGGTGGTCGCTACCGACACCGACACCGCCCACCATCAACTGGCGGGTCTTTCGGCGGGGCGCGAGAACGGCCGCCGGTGCGGCGGGCATCCCCAATCCGATTG
This sequence comes from Nocardia noduli, assembly GCF_019038455.1. Lineage (NCBI taxonomy): Bacteria > Bacillati > Actinomycetota > Actinomycetes > Mycobacteriales > Nocardiaceae > Nocardia > Nocardia noduli. The sequence goes on along the minus strand of NZ_JAFMPL010000019.1, from coordinate 21,367 downwards.
TGCTGGTCACTTTCGGCTGCCTTCTTTCCTGCGTTCCCTGAGCGTGATTCTGTGAGCGTGCCGTTCGCCTGCCAAGCTTAGTCGCGCATTTCCCGACGTCGCCCTGTGAGAGCGATGACATGCGTGCTGACAGGCCGGTGTCCCCCCGTTGCCCACGTGGAATCGATCACGGTCGGGCCGCGAGGGGGTACCGATCAGAAGAGTTTGACCGGATTCACGATGTCGGCGACCAGGGTGAGCACCATGTAGGCGCCGCCGATCACCACCGCGACGTAGGTCAAGGGCAAGAGTTTGAGGTAGTCCACCGGCGCGCCGGGGGCCAGACCCTTCCAGCCACGGATGGAGTTGCGGATCTTCTCGTACAGCACCACCGCGATATGACCGCCGTCCAGCGGCAGCAGCGGCAGGATGTTGAACGCGCCGAGGAAGAAGTTCAGGCTGGCCAGCATCAGGATGAAGACGCTCCACAGCCCGCGTTCGGCGGTCTCACCGCCGATGCGGCTCGCGCCGTACACGCTGATCGGCGCCTCCGGATCGCGCTCGCCGCCGGTGACCGCGGTCCACAGCGCCGAGACCTTCTGCGGCATCTGGGCCAGCGACTGGAAGGTGCGAACGAACATGTCGCCGGTGAACGCCACCGACGCCGGGATCGCCGCGAGCACGCCGTACTGCACCGGCTCGTAGAAGTCGGCGCCGACACCGACCGCGCTGACCTCCTTGCCGGGGCCGCCGTCTGCCGGGTAGCGCATCACCCGGACCGGATCGACCGGGATGGTGAGCGTCTGTCCGTCGCGATCGACGGTGTAGCTGAAGGGGCCGGTCTGTTTCTGGGTCTCGGCCTGGAACTCCTTCCAGGTGTCGACCGGCACGCCGTTGACCTTCTCGACGACATCGCCGCGTCGCAGGCCCGCCAGTTGCGCCGGTCCGGTGCCGGTACACGGCTGGGTGGTGCCGTCGGGGTTCTGCTGCGGAACGCAGCCCATCGTGCCGAGCGCGGTGGCGGGCGGCTGATCGAAACGCGGGAGTCCCCAGCCGATGGCCAGCACGGCGACCAGCAGGAAGCCGAGCAGGAAGTTCATCGCGATACCGCCGGACATGACGACCAAGCGCTTCCAGGTGGACTGCCGGTACATCGCGCGGTCCAGATCTTCCGGCGCCAGTTCGTCGAGCGCCGTCATTCCCGCGATATCGCAGAAACCGCCCAGCGGCAGCGCCTTGAGGCCGTATTCGGTCTCACCGCGCTGGAACGAGAACACCTTGGGGCCGAAGCCGATGAAATAGCGGCGCACCTTCATGCCGGTCGCCTGTGCGGTCCACATGTGCCCGCATTCGTGTAGCGCGATCGAAATCGTGATACCGAGGGCGAACAACGCGAAACCCAACGCGAACACCATTGATGTACAGCCCTCCTGCGTTACGCAGCTCGCCTCGACACGACCGCCGGTCGGCCGCGATCATCGACCACGCCCGCATCCGGTTCCGGCCGCGAACACCCGACCACAGTAACCGGACGCAGACCGACCTCACGTCACAGTCTGCCAGGCGCGGCAGGCGCCGGACGCCCGAGCGCCGGTCGACACCGCGAGAGCGACCGTGATCACGCGCTGATCAGCGCACCGGCGTATTCGCGCGCCCAGCTGTCCGCGGCGAGTACATCGGCGAGCGATTCGGGTTCGGCGCGCCACCGCGACGCCGCCTCGACCGCCCGCGCGACGGTGCGCACGATGTCCGGGAAGCGGATATGTCCGTCGAGGAACGCCTGCACCGCGACCTCGTTGGCCGCGTTGTAGACGGCGGTGACACTGCCGCCCGCCTCACCGGCCTGCCTGGCCAGGTCGATCGCGGGGAAGACCTCGGTGTCGACGGGTTCGAAGGTCCACGTCGACGCCGTGCCGAAATTACACGCGGCCGCCGCCCCCGGCACCCGGTGCGGCCAGCCCAGGGCGAGGGCGATGGGCAACTTCATATCGGGCGGGCTGGCCTGGGCCAGGGTCGAACCGTCGGTGAAGGTGACCATCGAGTGCACGATCGACTGCGGGTGCACGGTGACATCGATCCGGTCGTACGGGATGCCGAACAGCAGGTGCGTCTCGATCAGTTCCAGGCCCTTGTTCACCAGTGACGCCGAGTTCAGGGTGTTCATCGGGCCCATGGACCAGGTCGGATGCGTTTTCGCCTCCTCCGGGTTCACCGATTCCAACATCTGCGCGGTCCACCCGCGGAACGGGCCGCCGGACGCGGTGAGAACGAGCCGGTCCACTTCCTCGGCGCGCCCGCCGCGCAGACATTGCGCCAGTGCCGAATGTTCCGAATCGACGGGGACGATCTGGCCCGGCGCCGCCGCCCGCGTCACCAGCGACCCACCGGCGACCAACGACTCCTTGTTCGCCAGCGCCAATCGGGTCCCCGATTCCAGGGTCGCCAGGGTCGGGCCGAGACCGAGCGAGCCGACCAGCGCGTTCAGCACCACGTCGGCCTCGGTGCGGCGCACCAGTTCGGTGGCCGCGTCCGGACCGCCGAGTTCGACATCGAGCGCCCGCGCGGCCGCGGGATCGGCGATCGCGACGTTGCGAGTTCCGGTCGCGGCCATCTGCGCGGCGAACAGTTCGGCGTTGCCGCCGCGCGCGGCCAGCCCGACCACCTCGAACTTGTCGGGGTTCGCGGCGATCACCTCGAGCGCTTGGGTGCCAATGGATCCGGTGCTGCCGAGCAGCAGAACTCTCACGATGTCGGACACCGGCCCATTGTGGCAGGGTCGCTGGCTACGACGGACGGTCGTATGCCACGATATCGGTGAAGTACCCGGAATCGGGATCACCCCGAACCTCGAGCTAAGGAGCGATCGTGGCCGCCACGGAACTCGAACCCGCCAACACCGAGCGCGCCCTCGTCTCCCATGTCGATACCGCCGAAGTTCCTTCGGCCGCGTGGGGCTGGAGCGGTGAGTCGCCGCGCACTTTCAAGATCGCCGCCGTCGTCGTCGCGATCATCCTGCTCGCGATGCTCGTCGGCAATCACAAGGGCCGCGTCGAGGACATCTTCCTCGTCGGCTTCGCCGTCGCCCTGCTCGGCATCGTCGGCTACGACAAGATCCTGTCGCGCAAACCTCGCTGACTCCGATCGCCCCCACGTCGCCGCCCCGCTCCACGCGAGGGCGGCGTTCGTGTTTCCTCCTGGCTCAGCGACCGCGGCGCTTCACCGGCTTCTTCTTGGCGGAATGCTTTGCCGAAGAAGGTTTCTTGGCGGCGACACGCTCGGTCCGGGCCGGGCGAGCGCGAGGTGATTCCGGCGCGCGGGAGCTGTGCGCGGAGCGACCGCGCACGATACCGATGAATTCCTCGACCAGATCGGTGGTTCGGTCCGCGGGCCAGGCCAGGGCGATCTCGGTATCGGGGGCATCGGTCACCGTGCGGTAGACGAGGTCGCGGCGGGCGTGCAGGCGGGCGATGGAATGCGGGACGACGGCGTGGCCGACGCCCGCGGCGACCATCTCCAGGGTGACCGCCGCGTCATCGATCGCGTGGGTCTCCTGCATCCGCTCGTCGGCCAGGTCGGCCGTGCTGACCTCGGTGAACACCGAGATCGGGTGATCCTTCGGCACCACGACCACCGGCACCTCCCGGTAGAGCGGAATCGCGTTGAGGCCGTCCCGATCGATCGGGAGGCGAACGAAGCACATGTCGACGCGGTCCTCGCGCAGCGCGTCCTCCTGGTCGGCCGCCGTCAGCGCGACCACCCGCAGCGGGGTCTCCGGGAAACGTTCACCCCAGATCCTGGTCCACTTGGACACCGTCACCCCGGGCGCGAAGCCGACGCGCAACCCGGCGTCGGTGTCCGGAACCTGTTGCGCGGCGGATGCTTCGGCGGCATCGATCAACCCGGGAGCCGCCGCGAGGAATTCGCGCCCGTCCTCGGTCAGTTCGGTCGGCTGGGCTCCCGGCACGAACAGTTTCGTGCCGAGTTCCTCTTCCAGATCGAGGACGGTGCGACTCAGCCGCTGCCGGGAGATGTTCAGCGATTTCGCCGCCCGCGCGAAATGCAATTCCTGGGCGACCGCGGCGAACCAGCGCACGCGGGTCACGTCGATCGAGTCGAACCGGCTCATTGCATGAAGGTTAGCCGCTTCGACCTGCGGCGAATCGGACAGGCCGCGTCGAGGTCGGCCCGCGGTGGCGAAAGGTTCGCGCGGCGTCGATTAAACTCGCCGGGTGAGCCAGGAGAAGAAACCGCAGACCATGAAGCCGCTGACGGCGGCGAACAAGCTCGGCATCTACCTCCCCGCGACCCCCGAGGAATTCCGCGCCGCCGAGATCTCCCGCGCCGACCTGGAGAAATTGCGCACCGATCCGCCCGAGTGGCTGACCGAACTGCGCAGCAACGGGCCCTTCCCGCGCGATGTCGTCGCCCGCAAACTCGGTATATCCAACAGTGGATTGGCTCGCGCCGACGTCGCCGACGCCATGACCGCCGACGAGATCGAGACACTGCTCGCCGATCCGCCCGCCTGGCTCGTACGTGAGCGCGAAACGCATGCCGCCACGCGCGCGGAGAGCGAACGCGTCAAGGCGAGGGATGCCGAGCGCAGGGCGGCGACCAACCGTCCGGCCAAGAATCGCGGCTGACAAACGGGTTCGCGCGGGATTTCGGCTGCCACGGCATCGAAGGTCGGCCGATCCGGCCTCGGCACGAATTACCGGCCGGGGTCAGCCGAGCGGTGCGTTTTTCACCCTTTCGACAATTTCGTCGATTTTCCCCGGCCCGCTTCCGAAGGTCAATATCCAGCGAGCGCGTGCCGGGTCATCGAATGTCGAGACAATCATCGGATACTTCGAGTCGGTGTAGCTGGAGTAGCTCACCCGGCGATCGGTGCGATTACCCGTGGTGCTCGTCCCCAGATCTTCGGTCACGGCCTCGAAGGCACTCAATGCCCGCCGGGCCGCATCCTCCGATTCGTAGGCATAGAAGGTGTAGACCAACGTGTTGGTCTTTCCCGTCCAGCAGTACCAACGTGCACGCCAGTGATCGAATGCGGCTTCGTCTCCGGTCTCCGCGTGGTAATCGAACCATTTGGACGACGGGTTGCATGGGACGCCGTCGTAACCGGTGCCTCTGTTTCGATTGTCGGCGGGCAGCATGCGTGGGAAAGCCGCGGACATCGCCGACAGATCCTGGTGGCCCTTCGAACGGCCCGTCAGTTGCGAGACCACGGTGGTCTCGTCCTGCCACGCGAAGATGACGAGCCCCGCCACCAGTGCCCCTATGACGCCGAACACGGTGAGAAGGATCGTCACACCGTTGCGCTGCCGCGGCGGGCGCGGGGCCGGACGTCGGGCCACCGGCGGCGGTCCGGAACGCACACCACCGTGTCCGGGTGGCGGAACGGCCTGGGGACCTCGAGCGGGGGCGCGCCCGGGAATCCGGTTCGGCGCTCCGACCATCGGCGCGTTCGGCGGCATCGGCGACGGGTGCCCCGGCACCGCATACCCCTGCCCCCACGCTCCGCCGCCGACAGGCGTGCCGCCGACTTCCCGCGCAGCGGGCGGAATTCCGGGACCCGCTCCTGCTTGCCGAGCGTGCGGGTCCACCGCGGGCACCGCCCTCGGCATCGACCGGCTCGGCATCGACCGTGGCGCGGTCCCCGTCCGAGAACCGTTCCGGCTCAACGCCGCGTGCACCGCCGCCGCGAATTCGGCGCAGCTGTCGAAGCGCTCGGTCGGCCGTTTCGCGAGTGCGCGCCCGAGTACCGCGTCCAGTTCCGCGGGCAGATCGGGTCGATAACCGGTGATCGGCGGCGGCGGTTTGCGCAGATGTCCTTCGATCACCTGCACCGCGTGCGGCGAATCGAACGGCACGGTCGCGCTCAGCAGCCAGTACAGCGTGCAGGCCAGTGAGTACTGATCGGTGCGGTGGTCCAGATGCCCGCCGGTCAACTGTTCCGGTGCCGCGTAGGCCAGAGTGGCGGTGAAACTTCCGGTCTTGGTCAGGTGCCCGACGTCCTCACGTGGCCGGGCGATACCGAAATCGGTGAGCAGCACCCGTTCCTGTCCCGCACCACGGGCGAGCAGGATATTGCCGGGTTTCACATCGCGGTGCAGGACGTCCATGGCGTGCGCGTAGTCCAGCGCCGCCGCCGTCTCGGCGACGATCTGCGCGGCCCGCTGCGGCGGCAACGTGCGCGGATCGACACCGGAGGCGTCGACACCGTCGATGTACTGCATGGAGATCCACAGTTGCTCGTCCTCGACACCCCGGTCGAAGACGGTCACCAGATTGGGATGGTCGAGCCGCGCGACCAGATCCGCCTCCCGCTCGAACCGCGCGCGGATCTCGTCGTCGGAGAACAACTCCGGATTCAGCAGCTTCAACGCGGTCAGGCGCGGCAGCCTCGGATGCCGCGCCAGGTACACCGCCCCCATCCCGCCCTGCCCGAGCAGTCGCTGGATGGTGAAACCCGCGAATACTTCACCCTCGCGCAGCACCGGGTCATCCCCCTCGAGCGTTTCCGATCAGTTCCCCCGGCAGCGCACTGCCGCGTACGGCGGACCGTATCTGCCGCCCGTCGCGCACTGTACACCGCCCACACGCGACTCTCATCCGGTCGATCATCGCCCTCCGGACCGAATCATCCGTTCTTCGAACCGTACAATTGCCCGAGTCCGACCAACAGTACGTGCGGATCCCGCTCGGCTCGATCACGCAGCGCGTCACTGAATCCGGTGCCGCTGAAACAGGCCAGCCGACAATTCGATACGTCCACTCCGCCACCCGCCAACAGGTCACGGGCACGCACGAGTCGATCCACATGGCCGACGCCCATGGTCACTCCCCACTTCGCCTCGCCCATCATCGACACCGCCGCTTTCCGACCGCCACTGCCCGGCTGCACAACGGCCACATCGACCTGAATCTGCGTACGAGCCGCCGAGTCGGGAACGATTCCACAACCGACCTCCCCGAATCCGGCCTCCGATCCGAGCATTTCGATGCCGTCCCCGATCATGAACTCCCGACACATGGCCTCGAAATGCGGACCGACGACCTGAGCGGCGAACCGCTCCCCCGATCTGGCCCACACCTGTTGTGCCTGGCCGTTTTCCAACCGCGCCCACGACGGACGCATCACGGCCTCGTAGAAGTTGATGAGCGGTTCGGTGATCCGGTACACCGATTTGCCCGCGCGGAACACGTCTTGCTCGCGCACCAACAGGTGGCAATCCTCCAACACCGAGAGCGGGTGTGAGATGTCCACCGCCTTGCGGCCGATGTAACCGGCGATGCCGCCACGAGTGTTGTTGCCGTGGGCCACAGCGGCGAGCACCGAATGGTAGAGCGCGGTATCACGGATTTCGGCTTCTTCGGCCAACAGGTAGCGCGCCTCTCGAAACAGCGGACTCAGCGGCGACAGCACGGTGCGCGCCAACCACGGATCGAAGTCGGACAGCGTCGCGGGAACATCGTCGGCCAAGAACTGCCGTCGGTAAGCCGGTGTCCCGCCCAGCACGGCATGCAGTCGTACCGCCAACGCCGGGTCGGATCGCACCCCCCAGAACTCCGCGGCCTCGCGATACCCGAACGGGCGCACCACCATCTCCATCTGCGCACGCCCGCGCAGCGGCGCGGCACCGGCCAACAACCCGCCCATGACCGACATGGCGGACCCGCAGAGCAGCAACCGAACGCCGCTGGCCTCGACCTGGAACCGATCGATCTCCCGCTGGATCAAGGACGGCAGCTCCGGCACCGCCTTCACCAAGTACGAGAACTCGTCTATCACGACGAGTAGCGGCGCATCCGCGCGGTCGCGCGCCGCCAGACCGAACAGATAGACCACCGCGTGATCCCAGCTCTCGAACGAGACCGGCACCTCCGCTCCGGTGAATTCGGCGAGCGCGGCCCCGAACTGCCGCAAGGACTCCCCCGCCGTCGCGGTCGTCGCCCCGAAGTAGAACCCACCGACCTGCTCGACCAGCGCGCGCAGGAGATAGGTCTTTCCCATTCGCCGTCGACCGCTGACGATTCCCAGTTGCGCCGACGACGTCGTTCGCGTCGCGAACGATACGAGGCCGTCCCACTCCGCGAAGCGGCCGAATACGTGATGGGGCTTCGCGATCATCCAGGACCTCCCCGAGCGTTAGGACTACACCCCTAAGGAGTGTAGTCCTAACGCTCGGGACCCGTCCGAAGCGCAGGGAATCAGTTCTCGGCGGCGAGTTGGCCGCAGGCGGCGGCGATCTCCTGGCCGCGGGTGTCGCGGACGGTGCAGGGCACGCCCTGTTCGTTCACCCGGCGCACGAATTCCTGTTCGACCGGTTTGGGGCTGGCATCCCATTTGCTGCCCGGTGTGGGGTTGAGGGGGATGACGTTGACGTGGACGCGCGAGCCGAGGGCCTTGTGCAGTTTCCGGCCCAGCATGTCCGCGCGCCACGGCTGATCGTTGATATCGCGGATGAGCGCGTATTCGATCGACACGCGGCGGCCGGTCTTGTCGGCGTAGTACCTGGCGGCGTCGAGCACCTCGGCCACCGGCCACCGGCTGTTCACCGGAACCAGGGTGTCGCGCAATTCGTCGTCGGGGGTGTGCAGCGAGACCGCCAGCGTCACCGAGAGGCCCTCGTCGGCGAGTTTGCGGATGGCGGGAGCCAGCCCGACGGTGGAGACGACCACGCTGCGCTGGGAGATGCCGAGTCCGTCCGGGGCGGGCGAGGTGATGCGGCGGACGGCGTCGACCACCCGCTTGTAGTTCGCCAGCGGCTCACCCATGCCCATGAACACGATGTTGGACAGTCGCCCGGGGCCGCCGGCGACCTCACCGTCGCGCAGCGCCGCCGCGGCGGCGCGCACCTGGTCGACGATCTCGGCCGTGGACAGATTGCGCGTGAGCCCGCCCTGACCGGTCGCGCAGAACGGACAGGCCATACCGCACCCCGCCTGGCTGGAGATGCACAGGGTATTGCGGTCGGAATAGCGCATGAGCACGCTTTCCAGCAGCGTGCCGTCACCGGCGCGCCAGAGCGTCTTGCGCGTCTCTCCCGCGTCGCAGGTGATGTGTTTGACCACCGACAGCAGCGGCGGGAACAGCGCGGCGCCGACCTTCTCCCGCACCGGCGCGGGCAGGTCGGTCATCTGCTCCGGGTCGGCCTGCAACCTGGCGTAGTACTGCCGGGCGATCTGGTCGGCACGGAATTTGGGCAGACCCAGCGCCTCGACCGCCGCCTTCCGTCCGTCCGCGTCGAGATCGGCGAGATGCCGCGGGGGCATGCCACGGCGCGGGGCATCGAAAACGAGGGGCAGGGAGACGGTCATAGTGCACCCATTCTCTCATCAGCACGTCCGCGCGCACATTCAGGCCGAAGCGACCAGCGGGACATGGAGTTCGTCCAGGCGAAATACCCGCGTCGGCGATAGCCGTCGGCAATGATTCAGTCATGTCTACCAATGCCGACGATCTCCCCGACCCCGAAGCGTTCCAGCCGCCGCAGACGCCGATGGTCACTTCGAAGAAGTCGATTTCCTCCCGCACCGGCTACGCGTGGGTCGGCTTGGTCGCGGGCGCGCTGATCCTGATCATCCTGCTGATCTTCATCCTGCAGAACCTGGAGAGCATCCGGGTCAGCCTGTTCTTCTGGCAATTCAATCTGCCGATCGGCGTCGCGGTACTGCTGTCGGTGATCGGGGGCGCGCTGGTGATGGCGCTGGTCGGCGGCGTGCGCATCATGCAGTTGCGGCGCGCGGCCAAGCACTAGCCCGCCGACTGTCCTCGCGGGTCAGATCAGGGTGGACAGAACCAGCCAGGAGACGAAGGCCGACGGCAGCATCGAATCCAGTCGGTCCATGATGCCGCCGTGCCCCGGCAGCAGCGTCCCCATGTCCTTGATGCCCAGTTCGCGTTTGATCTGCGATTCGATGAGATCGCCGACGGTCGCCACCACGACGAGACCGACGCCGAGTACGACACCGACCATCGAATTGGCCTGGAGCAGCAACGTCACCGTCAGGAGTCCGCCGATGACGCAGAACAGCAGCGATCCGCAGAACCCTTCCCAGGACTTCTTCGGGCTGATCGACGGCACCATCGGATGCTTGCCGAACAGCACACCGGCCACATAACCGCCGACGTCGGAGCACACGACCAGGATCATGAAGGTCAGCACCCGCAGATTGCCGTCGGGTTCGAGCAGCAGCAGGGTCGCGAAGGAGGCGAGCAGCGGGATCCAGGCGAGGGTGAAAACGGTGATCGCGGTGTCGCGCAGAAAATTTCGGGGCGCCGTCCGCAGTCCGTGATCGAAGAGCCGCCACACCATGCACACCAGCGCGGTTCCGGCGAACGCCCCGGCGACGCCGCTCGCCCCGTAGGGCCAGCCCAGCCAGAACACCGCCTGACCACCCACGATGAGCGGAATCCTCGGGACGAGGACATCGGCCTCGCGCAGTCGCTTGGCGACCTCCCAGGTCGCCACACCGACCGCCGTGCCCGCCACGGCGATGAACACCTTGGGGACGAACAGCAGGATCGCGATGAGCGACAGACCGAGGCCGAATCCGACCGCGAGCGCGGCGGGCAGATTGCGGCCCGCTCGCGAGCCCGAGGGGGCGGGCTGGGGTTCGGCCGCGCGACCGGGTTCGGCGACGACCGACTCGGTGGACGGTGCGGAGTCCCCGTCCGGAACGACCGGGGACGATTCGGCGGGCGCGAGAGCGGGCGGTTCGAGTGCGGGCGCCGCACCGAGATCGGCGGCCCGCTCCTCGCCGAGGGGTCCGGCGGTCGGCGCATCGCCGGAATGCCTGTACGGCGATTCAGGTGTGCCGTTCGCCGGCTTCGGCTCCTTCGCCGCACCGGTCGCGGCGGCTTTCTCGGCCACGATTGTCCCGTCGCTCAACTCGTCGTTCCGTTCGTCCCCCACTCGAGCATGTCCTCGGCTGTTACCGATCCGCGCGCACGCGGCGGCCGTGTCGTCCGGCCCGCCGCCCACACCCGTGATGCCTCAGACCTCGAGCAGTTCAGTTTCCTTGTGCTTGACCAATTCGTCGATCTGACCGACGTACTTCGCGGTGGTCTTGTCGAGCTCCTTCTCGGCGCGCCCGACTTCGTCCTCACCCGCCTCGCCATCCTTCTGGATCCGCGACAGTTCGTCCATGGCCTTGCGGCGCACGTTGCGGATCGAGACCTTGGCGTCCTCACCCTTGCCCTTGGCCTGTTTGGCCAGTTCACGGCGCCGCTCCTCGGTGAGCTGCGGCACGGAGATTCGGATGATGTCGCCATTGTTGGTGGGATTGACCCCGAGGTCCGAATTTCGGATCGCGGTTTCGATCACATTCAGTTGCGACTGCTCGTAGGGCTTGATGACCACCATGCGCGGTTCGGGCACCGTGATGCTCGACACCTGGGTGATCGGGGTCGGAGACCCGTAGTAGTCGATGACGATCCGGGAGAACATGCCGGGGTTGGCCCGGCCGGTACGGATGCTCCCGAGATCGTCCTTCGCTACCGAGACGGCTTTCTCCATCTTCTCCTCGGCATCGAAGAGCGCTTCATCAATCACGACCGTTTCCTCCACAGCGTCGTCATCGTCATGATCCGCGGGTAGCGGGGTCAGGACCGAACCAATGTGCCGATCTTCTCACCGGCGACCGCACGGGCGATATTGCCCTTCGTCAACAAATTGAACACCAGCATCGGCATCTGGTTGTCCATACAGAGACTGAAGGCGGTGGCGTCGGCGACCTTCAGACCGCGTTCGATCACCTCTTTGTGGGTGATCTCGGTGTACATGGTCGCGTTCGCGTCGACCCGGGGGTCCGCGTTGAACACACCGTCGACGGCCTTGGCCATCAGCACCACTTCGGCGCCGATTTCCAGCGCCCGCTGCGCGGCGGTGGTGTCGGTCGAGAAGTAGGGCATGCCCATCCCCGCGCCGAAGATGACGACCCGCCCCTTCTCCAGGTGGCGTTTGGCCCGCAGCGGCAGATAGGGCTCGGCGACCTGCCCCATGGTGATCGCGGTCTGCACGCGGGTCTCGATCCCCTGCTTCTGCAGAAAATCTTGCAGCGCAAGGCTGTTCATCACGGTGCCGAGCATGCCCATGTAATCGGAGCGAGCCCGATCCATGCCGCGTTCCTCGAGTTCGGCGCCGCGGAAGAAATTCCCGCCGCCGATCACCACGGCCACCTGGATGCCGTCCTCGACCACTTCGGCGATCTGCTCGGCGACCGTCTGCACGACATCCGGGTCGAGTCCGACGGTGCCTCCGCCGAACATCTCCCCACCTAATTTCAGAAGCACACGGCGATATCCTGGACGGTCGGTCCCGGGGTCCGTCATCGGTGCTCTTCTCCCTCGGTGCTGTGCCCGCTCGGCAGGCTCGGGTGTCAACGGTAATTCGGAGTGGTTTGCGCTACACAGAGCGCTCCCATCCTGCCCTACGGGGTTTCGGCGGCCACAGAAGCCCCCCTCGGACGTGCGACCCCGCGCGGAATACGGCCTGCGCGACGCTCCGGAACCACGTTCGAAACGTACGCGCTTCAGTAATTCTCCGGCGGGTGGCCGGTACACACGCAAAAGGCCTCTCGCACATCGGGATCGACGTGCGAGAGGCCTTTCGAGTCGATCAGGCCTGACCGACCTCGAAGCGGGCGAAGCGGCTCACGGTGACACCGGCCTCGTCCAGCAGCGCCTTGACCGTCTTCTTCGAATCGGTGACGGACGACTGCTCGAGCAGCACGACATCCTTGAAGAAGCCGTTGACGCGGCCTTCGGTGATCTTCGGCAGCGCGGCCTCGGGCTTACCCTCTTCGCGAGCGGTCTGCTCGGCGATGCGGCGCTCGTTCTCCACGATGTCGGTCGGCACCTCGTCGCGGGTCACGTACTTGGCCTTGAGGGCCGCGACCTGCATGGCGGCGGCACGTGCGGCCTCGGCCGCGGCGTCACCCTCGCCGGTGTACTCGATCAGCACGCCGACGGCGGGCGGCAGATCGGTGGCACGCTTGTGCAGGTAGGTCGCGACGGGACCGTTGTAGGAGACGACGCGACGCAGTTCGAGCTTCTCGCCGATCTTGGCGGCAAGCTCCTGCAGCGCGGCGTCGACGGTCCTGCCGTCCAGCGGCAGCGCCTTGAGCTCGTCCAGATCGCCGGGCTTGGCGACGGCGGCCGCGGCCACGATCTGATCGGCCAGCGTCTGGAACTCGGCGTTCTTGGCGACGAAGTCGGTTTCGGAGTTGATCTCGACCAGGACGCCGTCCTTGGCCGCGACCAGGCCCTCGGCCGTGGCGCGCTCGGCGCGCTTGCCCACGTCCTTGGCACCCTTGATGCGCAGCACCTCGACGGCCTTGTCGAAATCACCGTCGGTCTCGGTCAGCGCGTTCTTGCAGTCCATCATCCCGGAGCCGGTGAGCTCCCGGAGCCGCTTCACATCGGCAGCGGTGTAGTTCGCCATGGGTGGCGAGCCTCCTTCGAGAGAGTGCGCGACGGGCGGCGACTGTTGTCCGCCCGAACGCTCCTGAGTACTGGGCAGCGGTGATCACGATGGCACAGCCTCGTGATCACCGCCGGAACAGTGTCTGAATACCGCGTTCCAGGTAAGTCTCAGGCCTGGGTCTCGGCAGGCGCGGCCTCGACGGAGGCGGCCTCGGCAGGGGCAGCCTCCGCGGGGGCAGCCTCGGCAGGGGCGGCTTCGGCCGGAGCGGCTTCGGCGGCGGGGGCGGCCTGCGAGAGCAGTTCCTGCTCCCACTCGGCGAGGGGCTCGCCCGCGCCGGCTTCCGGCTTGTCGTCGCTCGCGGAGCCACCGGCCCTGGCCTGCACGCCCTCGGCCACCGCGGAGGCGACGACCTTGGTCAGCAGGGCGGCCGAACGGATCGCGTCGTCGTTACCCGGGATCGGGTAGTCGACCAGGTCGGGGTCGCAGTTGGTATCCAGGATCGCGATGACCGGGATGTTCAGTTTGCGAGCCTCGCCGACGGCGATGTGCTCCTTGTTGGTGTCGACGACCCAGATGGCCGAAGGCACCTTGGCCATGTCGCGGATACCGCCGAGGGTGCGCTCGAGCTTGTTCATCTCACGCGTGAGCATGAGGATTTCCTTCTTGGTGCGACCCTCGAAACCACCGGTCTGCTCCATCGCCTCGAGCTCCTTGAGGCGCTGCAGACGCTTGTGCACGGTGGAGAAGTTGGTGAGCATGCCACCCAGCCAGCGCTGGTTGACGTAGGGCATCCCGACGCGAGTCGCCTCGGCCGCGATCGACTCCTGGGCCTGCTTCTTGGTGCCGACGAAGAGAACGGTGCCACCGTGGGCGACGGTCTCCTTGACGAACTCGTAGGCCTTGTCGATGTAGGTCAGCGTCTGCTGCAGGTCGATGATGTAGATGCCGTTGCGGTCGGTGAAGATGAACCGCTTCATCTTCGGGTTCCACCGACGGGTCTGGTGTCCGAAGTGCGCGCCGCTGTCCAGCAGCTGCTTCATTGTTACGACAGCCATAGCTCTCGTATCTCTCTTTCCTAGCCGGTTGACGCAGCGGATCGGCGATCCACTGCCCTGGCGCCTCCGAATCACCGGACCCGATCACATGGATCGGGACCAGCCGGCGATTCCCTGCTCCGCACATGCGCTGCCCCGAACGATCTCCAATGAGGTCCGGTTCGAACAGCGCCGTAACGAACAAGCACGGGCGGCGCGCGAAGTCGGTCCGTGCCAGCACAGACCGCTCGATCAGTCTACGACGCGCGGTCCCCGCGACCTAAACCGGCAGGGCGCGGAGGCCCCCGCCAGGCGAAACGCGCGGTGTTCACAGGTCGGAAAGTTGTCCACATTCGACAATTCGCGACCCCGACGGGCCGGTCGATCGGCGAATGTCGAGATATGAATCGTATCTCGGTGACGGTGACCGCGCTCGTCCCACTGATGTTCGCGTTGTCCCTGGTCCTGGCCTGTCCCGCCGTCGCGCAGCCACCCGCGCGGATCGCGACGGCGTGCGCCGGTTCGGCGTGCGTGCCGGACGGCTGGCTGCGCTCGGCGCCCTGCCGTCTTCGCGTCCTCGGACCGGCGCGGATCCCATGGACGACGATTCCCGACACCTCCCTCGATGTCGCGCGCATTCCGTGGTGCTCGTCGCGATGACGCGCACGGCGATCCGGGTCGGGGCACGCCGAACCCCGGTCTGCGACAGACCCCTTCCTCCGGCGGGCGGGCGCCCGTCGACCGCCTGGAATACGCGCCGGACCACCGAGTTCACCGTCGGAACCGCAGTCTGCGACTGGCTTGTTCGCCCGGTGGGCAGGCGCTCGTCGACCGCCCGCAATATGCGCCGGACCACCGAATTCGCCGTCGGACTCGCCGTCGCCGTAGCTCTGCATTCCTGGAATCCCGCGTCGGCGGCGCCCACCGGCGAATTCGATTGGCCGTTGCGTCCGCGTCCGCAGGTGGAGCGCCGCTTCGACAAACCGGCCCAGGACTGGCTACCGGGACATCGAGGAGTGGATCTCGCGGGCGTTCCCGGACAGGACGTGCTCGCGGCCGGGACGGGGATAGTGGTGTTCGCCGGGGAGGTGGCGGGCAGGCCGGTCGTGTCGATCGACCATCCCGGCGGGCTGCGGACGACGTATGAACCTGTGCGAGCGCGGGTTTCGATCGGCAGCCGGGTCGGGCGCGGTAGCGGGATCGGGGAGTTGGAAGCCGGGCACGAGGGGTGCGCGGCGGCGGCCTGCCTGCACTGGGGCGTGCGGCGCGAAGCGGGCGCGCGTACCCGGCGCGAATACCTCGATCCCCTTGCGCTGCTGCACTTGTCACCGTTGCGGCTGAAACCGGTCGGTGCGCGGTGAGGGCGACCGTTCCCGAACGCGAGACGACCCGGCGCGGTCGTTCGGCGGAGACCGGTTCGATACCCCGCGCTTCCTTCCCCGCCCGAATGCGACGACGATTCGCCTATGAGCAACGAATCGGGCGACGCGCTCACCTACGCGGAGGTCGGCGCGACGGCGGGCACCTTGCCGCGGGGGTACCACCACTTCACGCTGAAACGCCGGATCGGTTCGGGACGTGCGCTGTTCGAGCGGGCAGGCGTGGCGATCCTGGCCTATCGGATGCAGCAGGGCACCGGAATCTTCCACGGGGCGAGTACACCGTCAGCGGAGGTCGGCACACTGCTGACGGTCCGGCTCGGCGCCGGACCGCTGGCGATCACCGCTCCCTGCCGGGTGGTGTACCTGCTCGAGGAGTCCGACCGGAGAGGTTTCGCCTACGGCACGCTGCCCGGTCATCCGGAGATCGGCGAGGAACTGTTCGCGGTGGAATACGACGCGGCCGACGACGGCGTCTACGGGGTGGTCACCGCCTTTTCCCGACCGGGCGCCTGGTACACGAGACTCGGCGGCCCGGTCGTCCGATCGATCCAGCGATACATCGCGGGCAGATATATCGCCACGCTGCCCACCTCGCCCTGATCGACGGACGCGGCGGACCACACCGATGCGCGTCGCCTACGGCGTGACGATGGCGAAATCCGGATCGGGGGTGTCCAGGACACCCACCAGATCGGCCAGGGTGACCGGATCGCCTTCGATGGCGATATCGCCCGCGGCGACGGCGACACCGAATTCGTCGCCCGCGAGCAGCACCCGGATCAGCGTCCGGCGGGTCAGTGTGAAGACGGTGTCCGGGTCGGGCATCTTCACGTGGTCGGGCCGGTCGTAGTGGACAAGCAGGCCGTTGCGCAGTTCCACCCGGTGGGTGCGGTCCTCGTCGACGAGATGCCAGTCGGTCACCAACCGGTGCCCCCACGCCACGGGGCCGTCGACGCGCAGCGCCAGCGCGTCGAAGATCTGCTCTGTGCTCAGCGCCGCCAACACCGTCGGGGACTCCGGCGTTGTCGGCGTCCCGAAGGTGCCGTACCGCAATTCGTAGGCGCCGCTGAGGTAGAAATTGCGCCAGGTCGCGTTCTCCGCGCCGTAGCCGAGTTGTTCGAAGGTGCTGGCCTGCAATTCCTTCGCCGCGGAATTATCCGGATCGGCGAAGATCACGTAGTTGACGACCTGTGCCACCCAGCGGTAATCACCGGCCGCGTAGGACGCGCGGGCCTTGCGCAGTACCTCGTCGGCTCCGCCCATGAATTCCACGTGCCGCTCGGCGGATTCGACCGGCGGATATTCCCACAGCGTTGCCGGATTCCCGTCGAACCAGCCCATATAACGCTGGTAGATCGCCTTGACGTTATGGCTCACCGAACCGTAGAAACCGCGCGTGTGCCAGGCCGCATCGATCGCGGGCGGCAGTGCGAAACGCTCGGCGATCTCGGCGCCGACGTAGCCCTGATTCAGCAGTCGCACCGTCTGGTCGTGCAGATAGCCGTACAGATCTCGTTGCAGCGCAAGGTATTCCACCAGCCGATCGGTACCCCAGGTCGGCCAGTGGTGCGAGGCGAACACCACGTCGGCGTCACGGGCGAACAGGTTGATGGATTCGGTCAGGTATTTCGCCCAGACATGGGGATCACGCACCGACGCGCCGCGCAGGGTGAGCAGATTGTGCTGTGTGTGCGTGGCGTTCTCGGCCATGCACAGCGCCCGATGATCGGGGAGGTGGAAATTCATCTCCGCGGGCGCCTCGGTTCCCGGCGTCACCTGGAAAACCATATGCACCCCGTCGACGATCTCCCGTTGACCGGTCTCGACGATGTCGACGGTCGGGGGGATCAGGGTCACGGTGCCGAGCGAGGTGGTCTGCCCGAGACCGGCGCCCACCTGTCCGAGCGGACCGCGCGGTAGCACCGCGCCGTACATGTACGCCGCGCGCCGGGCCATCGCCGCACCGGCGTAGACGTTCTCGGCCACCGCGTGTTCCAGGAAACCCGCGGGGGCGAGTACCGGGCAGCGCCCCGCCTCGACTTCCTCCTCCGTGATGACGCCGAGCGCGCCGCCGAAATGGTCCACGTGCGAATGGGTGTAGACGAGCCCGGTCACCGGCCGGTCACCGCGGTGCGCGCGGTAGAGCGCGAGCCCGGCGGCGGCGGTTTCGGCGCACAGCAGCGGATCGATCACCACGACACCCGAATCACCTTCGACCAGCGTCATATTCGACAGATCGAGCCCTCGGATCTGATAGATCCCCTCGGTGACCTCGAACAGTCCCTGTTCCACGACCAGCCCGGATTGCCGCCACAGGCCCGGATGCACGGACGCCGGGCAGGGTTCACGCAGGAATTCGTAGGAATCGCTGTCCCACACCACGGTTCCGTCGGTCATGGTGACCACGCCCGGATCGAGCGCCGCGATGAATCCTCGGCGCGCGTCGGCCCGATCCGTCTCGTCCGCGAAAGGCAGGGCCGCGGCGGCACGCCGTTGCGCGGCCGCGATGACGGTGCTGGGTTCGGTCGCTGTGCTCATATCCGTCCTCCTGTGCTCTGCCGAATACCGTCCTGTCGTTCCTCACGGCCCCGGATACACGAATCCCAGACCCGCCGCGATCCCCGCGACCACGACCACCGCCACCGTGGCCATGACGATCGCGCCGTTCTCGATGTCGTGGCGGCCCGCGTGCAGATTGCGGCTGCGAAAGAATCCGAGCAACGCCAGCGCGATCATCGTGCCCGCCGCCGCCAGCGGCGCGGTTCCGAACGCGCGCCACCCGTTGATCGCGGCGTGGTTCAGGAACAGGACGGCGATCACCATCGCCGAGATGGCGGTGCGCCGCCAGGCCAGGGCGGTGCGCTCGGCGGCCAATCCGACATCGGGGCCCGCGCCGGGCGGCGGCGGTGTACCTGTTCCGGTCATCGCAGCAACACCGCCACGCAGGCCAGCACCGACACGACGGTGATACCCGCCGACAGGATCGGGACAAGCAGGGTCGAAGGAAGCGGCCGACCACGCCGCATCGCCTCGCGCACCCCGCGCCAGTGTCCGTAGGCCCCCACCGCGACGATCACCGCGAGCACCAGGCAGCACATCCCGATCGCCCGGCGGATGCCGGGCAGGTGCATGGGCTGGACCAGGGTGTGTACGGCCACACCACCGGCGAGCAAGCCGAGTGCGGTCCGCATCCAGGCCAGGAAGGTTCGTTCGTTGGCGAGGGTGAAGCGGTAGTCGACCTCCTCCTCGCCTTCCTCGGACTCCTCTGCCGGGCTCGGCAGGGTCATGACGCTCCACTTCCGACACCGGATCCACGGACGAACGGACGAGTACCGGATGTAAGTGCCGCGCGCGTCCGAGCCCGGCGGGCCGATCCGTCGCAGACCACGTTCAGCGGTCGTCGCTCACGGACCGTCCGCGCGAGGAAAAGGTCACGCTCGATGTTGTCCGAATAGTTGCCGGATACGGGCATACCCACCGACTCGGGCGTACTCGCGTCCCGGCGTGTCTGCGGGAAATCTCCGAGCGATTCCGCAGGGTACGACCGGCATTCGCGCACTCCAGAGGGACGAACCGCTGGACGCAGCCGGGCCTCCGGGTCCATGGACGTCTCCATCCCTTGTCGATTTCCGGATCGGAGCAAATACACCGCTACGCCAGCCTAACGCCGAGGGAAGTGACCGTCCACGCACTACGCCGTGCGGTACCGGCAAACGCGCCGCCGCGATCCCTCGATTCCCTCGGTCGAGAACCCGTCGGTCACAGCCGAATACATTACGCGTTCATCGGGCCCTCACACGGGGACGGCGTCCTGGAAGGTCATGGTGAGGCGATCGACCGTCGATGCCATCGGCGCGCGGGTGGGAAGTCCGAGACCGGCCAATTCCGCGGCGATCGGATGATCGCCGAGCCGCAACTCCACACCACCGGGGCGGGCCCGCATACCGGACGGCCCCATCTCCCATGCCGTGCACCTGGTCAGGCCGTCGATGTGGGAATAGGCATCGAAGGAGGTCCCCGCGCCGCGGCCACCGGGCGTGGACAGACCGGCTTTCACCGAGAGGTCGACGACGAGGTCGCCCTCCTGGCGGAGAACGCCGCGCCGGAGTCCGCCCTCGTGGTTCACGTCGAATTCCGCGATCTCCTTCGGGAACCCCCAGATCCCGCGTCCGGCGGCGAGGGTGAAATCGCCGTCCACCGGCAGTTGGTGGATGAAGACGCCCGCCTTCCCGGTCGCGAGTGCCCGCAGGCCCGCGAGGCCACCGTCCCGCGCGGCGGCGTGGTGGCGAACCATGAACGACACGCCGAATTCGTTGTACGGCCCGAGGTCGCCGTCGATGTACTCGACGAAGACGAGGGTGCACAGGGCCCGATCGCGCGGCACCCGCAGGACGCGGAGGCCGGAATAGTCGATGAGTCGCTGCGCGGCGTCGGCCGGAACGCGGTAGGTAGCCATGAAGGCGCGCGCGTGCCGGATCCGCACCGGCATCTGGACTTCGCGACCGAGGACGGTATGCGTGCTCATCCGGATGGATCCTCCCAAAACTAGAACTCGTTTCAGAATACGAGCTCGCTTCGCGCGTCACACCCCGTTCCGCCGGAATGTCACGCGCGCGGATGAGCCTGGTCGTGCACCTTCCGCAATCGTTCGACGGACACGTGGGTGTAGAGCTGGGTCGTCGCCATACTCGTGTGGCCGAGCAGTTCCTGGACCACCCGAAGATCGGCGCCCCCTTCGAGCAGATGCGTCGCCGCGCTGTGCCGCAAACCGTGCGGCCCGATATCCGGTGCGCCCGGAATCGCGGAAACGACTTCGTGCACAACGGTTCTGGCCTGACGTTGGTCGAGTCGACGACCTCGCCTTCCGAGCAGCAGGGCGCGACCGGAATCCGGGCAGGCGAAAGACGGGCGGCCGAAACGCAGCCACCGTTCGATCGCCTCGTCGGCGGGTCCGCCGAACGGGACCGACCGCTCCTTGTTCCCCTTGCCCAGCACCCGCACCAGCCGTCGCTCCCGATCGACATCATCGACATCGAGCCCGCACAGTTCACCGACCCTGATCCCGGTGGCGTACAGCAACTCGACGATCAGCCGGTCCCGCAACGCCATCGGATCCTGCTGGGCCGCACCCGATTGCGCCGCTTCCATCGCACCGACGGCCTGACGCTGCCCGAGGACAGCCGGAAGCACCCGATGCGACGAGGGCGAACCCAACCGCAGCCCCGGATCGACCGGGAGCCTGCCGTTCGCGGTCAGCCACGCGGTGAACGTGCGCGCCGACGACGCGCGCCGCGCCATCGTCGTGCGCGCCGCACCTCCCGCCGACTGCGCCGCCAGCCACGAACGCAGCAGACTCAGATCCAACTCCCCGATCGCCGAATCCGCCGACTGCGCGTAGAGATGCGCCAACAGCGAGCGCGCGTCCCCGAGATAGGCCCGCACGGTATGCGCCGACCTGTTCCGCCCCAACCGCAGATGCCGCCCGTATTCCCGCACCAACGCACCCAGATCCTCCGGTAACTCCTCCACCCCTACACCG